>NZ_JADYVR010000030.1:0-10673 GCF_020193935.1 Bradyrhizobium sp. NBAIM08
GAATGCCGGTGCGTGTTGCCGGCGGGCTCGTCTGCTCATCGTCTCTCCTGATTCGCGGGACAATCTTGCCCGCCGTCAGGCAGAAACTCCACTTACCGCCCTGTCCAGATTTCCGGAGCCAGCTCTGGAACATGATGGACGAAAAAGCTTCAGTGTTGAACTAGTCGAACGCAGCTTCAAGGACATCCGGGCATTGAACGACGACTATCGCGATGAGTTCCCTTTCGGTGCGGTTGACCGGGCGTCTGAACTTCAGGCACAGATCTATCACACAATCGCCCGCCCCTTCGTCAGAGCTGCAGTCACAACCTTCACGGCCCAAGCTAGCCGAAGTGTTCACCCGGAGCGCCTGTCGCGAGCGCTAATGTCTTCGCGAAATCTGATGCTGGCTGGCTTCAAGTCCATAAGCGAGCAGGTTCGCCAGTCTCGAGCCAAGGCCAGAGTAGATAATCCATTCCTGCTGGCGGAAGCCTTGTATGTGCAGCATATCGCACATGCGATGATCTGCTGGCGCGACCTGCGCGACATGATGTATGAGCTGATGTTCCACAGCATGTGGAACACTCCTTTGCAGCACTATTTTAGTGATCGCTACGAAGTGCAGGCGAGGCAGATGACGCGAGAAGAATTGAGGTCGCGCCCGGACGTTCAGTTTGCGCTTAAGATGATCGCGACCGGCGGCTTCATCGAGGCCGTCATCCGCATTATGGCGCTGCTTGTGAGCGATCGCGGCGGTATCCGCCGCGACCGTCTCGATCGCTGGTCACGCGTCCTGACGGAGAACGAGCCGTTCCGCTCTGTCCCTTCTGACCGTCTGACTACAATCACTCGCCAACAGACCATCATCGCCACTTTGGAACGGGAGCAAGCAATCGAGACCCTGCCATTGTGCTGGATGACTCTGAGGAGCGCCGCCGCGCCTACCTGGTCGCACGCTATGTACCCGGTCCCATCGCGGAAATGTCGCCGAAGTCGATCGACCTCCTAGGGCGGTTTGCTCAGGTGCTTGAGCAGCCGCCAATCACCGGCGATGTTACCGAAAATCCTTTGGCGTAAATGAAGGCTGAGTAAAGCGTCGATGCTTGGCGTAAAGGATGACCATTGGCTTGAGCGCCAGGCGTGGCAACTGAGGGCAATGTCGATGCGCCTCGTAGTTGGCACAGGATTTGAAGCCAGTTCGTCCTGCACGTTGTACTCTGACGCTTACGGCTGGAGCGGCCAAACATGTTCGACGCGCGCCTATTGTGTGTTCCGGATCCTGAGCGCTGATGGTACGGAGGGCTCGAATTCAAGAATTGACTTGACGAAAGAAGTGAGCAGATACCGATGCGTTCCCTTTGCAGATAAGAACCAGCCGCGCTGAAGTCGTCGAATCTGGCGACTTCCTCCGGACCGAGCAGAGATATTAGTTGTTGGGGCACTTTCTCCCTGCCGAAATCCGCAGAATGGAGTTCTTCGCCGTGGACCACGATACCATCCGCGCCGAGCTGATGTACTTGGAGTCCCTTGGCTCCCGAATCTCGGGCTCAAAGAGCCACGATCAACTTGTAGAGCATGTCAAACAGCAGTGGGCCGACTTCGGTATGCGAGTTCACGAGGACGTCTTGCATTTCGATCGCTGGAGCATGGCTGCCGAAAATCCCGACGGTCTGCGTCTTAAGATCGACGGGCGCGACATAGCGATCTCTTCGGTCTTTCCCTACTCGGGGACCACCGGCCCCCTAGGGACCGAGAAGCAGTTGTACAGATTGCGCGGTCCAATACCGCGATGGAGCAAAGCGCGCGGAGGAATTGCGGTCGTCGAGGTCCGAAATCGGGAGTTCCCGTTTGATGCGGCGGTCAAGACTTGGGATCGGGCGCGTGCATGGGGCAAGACCCCTATGCCGCTGCTGCCTGCCACGTTCGCCGGCCTCGGTCTGGCGCGTGCTCGACGAGCTGGCGTTGAGGCGGTGATCTTCGCCTGGCGTGGCATAAGCACTTGCAACGCCAAAGGACAGTACTTACCGTTCACGTTGCCCTACCAGAACATTCCAGCGGTCTTCGTGGCCGGAGACGACGCCGACTTTGTGTTGGACGCCGCCTCTCTGGGCAGGCAGGCGATGCTCATCGTCGACGCCGTGATCGACCGAGACGGCACCATGCGAACAATATGGGCGGCCGTGGAAGGTAACAGCGCAGCCCACGAAACTGTGCTCGTGGTAAGCCACAGCGACGGTACAAATATTGTCGAGGAGAACGGCCACATCGGTTTGGTCGAACTCGCGCGCCTGGTGGTCGCTCAACCATTGGCACGCACCGTCATCTTCGTGTTAACAGCTGGACACCTTCGAATCCCGGCGGTCACTGACTATGGCCAAGCCACTTCGCGCTGGTTGCGGGATCACCCACAATGGTGGGCTGGTGGCCCGGGAGATCGCCACGCGGTGGCGGGCCTGGTGATCGAGCACCTCGGCGCTCGGGAATACCGGGACAATCCCCTCAAAAACACCTACGGGCCGACAGGCAACCCCGCACCCGAACTGCTCTACGCCTCCACCGCGCAGCTGACGGCGCTTATCGAATCAGAGTGGCGTACAACCGGGCAAGCGCCGAGAGTGTCGGCCCCAAACGCGCTCATTCAGTTCGGCGAAGGCCAGCCGCTCTACCTAAAAGGCATCCCAAACATCGCGCTCGTAACCGTGCCGCAGTACCTGTTAAGTATTGAACCGGGCGACTACGTCGACGTCGCTCTTCTGGACAGACAAGTCAGCAGCTTCGCGCGACTGCTGCAACGAATTGACACCATGCCCAGCAACGAAATCGGCACCGTCAAGATGACTACACCACTCGCGAAAGCGGCCGCCGCGCTGCGCGCGATTGGCATTCTCGCTGGCAGCTCGTTGCATTGCCGATGAACCGCCTGCACCAAGCGGCAAACTTATGAAGAGCGTAATTAGCTCGGAGCTCCAGCCAAGCGAACCGATAAAAGCGCCTTTTCGCGTTCGCTTCTTGCTCGGGAGCTATGCGGGATTTTGGGTGATGAGGCGATCAGGCGGCGTGGTTTGCCGGCACGTGGATGACCTCGATGCCGTCGTTGAATCTGACACCTGCGATGACCTTGGGCAACTGATTTGTGCCTTTGAGCCGCCGCCAGGTCTTTGAAGCGGTGATCACCAGCTTGAACACCATCAGCTTGGCGCTGGTCGGCGACAACGAGCCCTTCGTCCGCACGGTTCTGTGCCGCACAGTCGCGAACACGCTTTCGATGGGGTTGGTCGTGCGCAGATGATCCCAATGCTGGGCAGGGAAGTCGTAGAAGGCCAGCAGCGCGTCGCGGTCCTTGGCGAGGCAGTCGACCGCCCGGCCGTATTTGGCGCAGTATTTCTCGGCAAAGACGTCGATCGCCGCTTCGGCGGACGCCCGGCTCGGCGCCCAATAGACCTCGCGCAGATCCTTCTTCATGGTGGCCTGCACCGAGAGCGGGACCTTGTCCAGGACGTTGACGGTCTTGTGTACCCAACATCGCTGGTGCCGTGTGCCGGGAAAGACCTCGTCGAGCGCCTTCCAGAAGCCGAGCGCGCCGTCGCCGACGGCAATTTCCGGCGCGATCTGCAATCCGCGCTGTTTGACGTCGATCAGGAGTTCGCGCCAGCTCTGCGCGCTCTCCCGGACGCCGACCTGGAAGCCGATCAGTTCCTTCTTGCCTTCCGGCGTCGCGCCGATCAGCACCAGCATACATTCGCCGTGGTCTTCCATGCGGGCCTGCAGGAAGACCCCGTCGGCCCACACGTACACGTATCGCCGCGCCGACAGATCGCGTCTCTGCCAGCGCTCGTACTCGCCCTGCCACTCGGCCGTCAGCCGGGACACCACCGCCGGCGACAGGTTCGGCGCATCCTTGCCCAGCAGGGCCGTCAGCGCCTCCTGGAAGTCGCCGGTCGAGATGCCGCGCAGATAGAGCACTGGCAACAGCGCATCCAGACTTCTGGTTCGCCGCGCCCACAGCGGCAGGATTGCCGAGCTGAACCGGATGCGTTCGCCTTCGCTGGACGCTCCACGGTCGCGAACCTTCGCCCGCGCGACCTCGACCGGGCCGACGCCAGTCTGGATCGTTCGCGTCGGGCCGTAACCATGCCGCACGACACGGGCGCGTCCGTCGGCAAGCTTCAAATCATTCACCGTGGCAAGAAATGTCTCGACTTCGACCTCGACGGCCTGTGCAAGAAGCTGCCGCGCTCCGGCGCGCAGGATATTGGTCAGTGGATCATCGATCTCGTCGGGCTGACGAAGCGGGACAATGTTGCTAGTATCGTTCATGGCGTATCGCTCTCCTCGAGAGGTTCTGGCAGGCTCGACACCCGCCTCGATACGCCGCCTATCTCATTCCGTCAGCACCCACTTTCCCGCATAGCTCATCTTCATCCGAGCGAGTCCTCTAACACCGAATGAGGTGCTTGGCATCGACGTTGCATGCGACAGATAGAGAGGCCTATCGAGTTATCATCATCGTCGGTGAGCATACTTCACGGGAATGAACGCACGATCGTCAAGCTCATTCTGCACCACAGAATTGAGGTGCAGCGCGCAGAACTGTACGCGTCGTCGGCGAGACGATCATGATCAGCGCTCTATGAGCCGAGGGATCACCGAGCTGCATTGGAGGTTGCATCATCGAGGTTGCATCATCACAGTCTCTTCAGGATGCTTCAAAAACCGAGCACTGTTGCTGAGATGAGTTAGCTGAATCTACAGTTGCGTCCAAACACTCCAAGAGCGAGGAGGAATGCGATGCCCGAGGTAAAAGGTATTCCTCTTGATGCGCCTCTCTACCGTGGGAGCAGAGACCGTGGCAGCGCGTTTCTCGGCTGCCAAGCCATAAACCTTGTATTCAGCGTGGGGAGCGAGGTGTCCTCTCTACTACCGAAGGGATTAGTACCCGTAGCAAACCCTGCAATCGCCGTTGTGGGGGTCGCGAGCTATCCCTCAAGCACTGTGGGGCCGTACTTGGAGTGCTATTCAGGAATTCAAGTTCGTGATCCCGGCGGTGAGACCGGCTTTTACATTCCTTACATTTACGTGACAACGAATGATGCAGCGCTTGCCTCGGGACGAGAGGTTCTTGGTGCTCCAAAAAAGCTGGCGCACATTACTCTGATTAGAGAAGGTGGCCTAATTCAGGGTACGCTCGAGCGTCCAGCTGGCAAGCGCCTGCTGACTCTTACCGCTCAACCGGACCAGCGCATGAGCTCGAGTTCGCAACAGATGTTTTCTGCGCGGACGTATTTCTACTCGGTTCGGCATTTGCCCCCCATCAATGAGCGCGGGAAGGGCGCAGTAACGCAGCTCGTCAAATGGTGCACCGCGCGAACGTTGCGACGCGACGAGCTTGG
Source organism: Bradyrhizobium sp. NBAIM08 (assembly GCF_020193935.1). NCBI lineage: Bacteria > Pseudomonadati > Pseudomonadota > Alphaproteobacteria > Hyphomicrobiales > Nitrobacteraceae > Bradyrhizobium > Bradyrhizobium sp. NBAIM08. Next base: position 5,370 of record NZ_JADYVR010000030.1, read on the forward strand.
CGATCAAGTTCAATTTACTGGACCCATCTCCCTAACTTACGACTCACCCTCGATTGTCGATCCCGTGCACAATATTGCACTTGGCGAACCCATGCTTGGCACATACGAGGAGTATGACGCCAAGCTCGAGGTCATTGATATCCTTTCGGAAACCGCAACTCCAGGCAAATAGTGATCGATAAGCTTTAGAGTTCATCGGATCCTGAGTTCAGCCGCGGGCTCTTGGCGTGCCCATTGATGGGCCATTACAGCGACGCAAGCTAGGGTCCTAACGCACTGCATGAAACACGCAAGGGAGAAGGCTGCCGCGTGCGCCCGCCGCGGGGCGACTTCTCGGTGGCGACTCGACGGAGAACGTCCGCCTTTCATCGCCATCTAACGCCCGAGACCATCAACGCCGTCTACGCCGACGGCTATGAAAGAACCCGTTGGCTCTCCTATGCCAGCTATGCTGCGCTGGTGCCCCTCCACAGCTGCCGAGCAGCCGCGGGCACGTGCGTTGCGTCGTTCGGAACTAGCCGCTTGGTCAGTGCCATGCCAGCGGCGACCTGGTCCCCGCGCAGCGACGTGGCGACCAACGGGTGCCAGCCTCGAAGCGAAGAAGACTGCTCATGCGGCATAATCCGGCTTGCGGCATAATCAGCGAGCTCGCGGATGAAAAGCGGTGATCATCACTGCTGCAGACTGCGAATATGAACAACGTCGATCATTCGCATGATCACCACAACGCTTCAGCGTATCCCTAATGGCTGGCCCAGGACAGAAATCGAGGCGCTAATGCCAAGGAACCCACGCCGCCAGCGGCCTTTGGCTCGCGGCTTCCGAGTTCTTTCAAGGTGCGCCTGCAGCCACGGTGCGGACCGGCACATAAGCAATGCTGTCGCTGCTCCGATCGTGGCCTTATAATACAAATTGCGGGCACCAATGCCTGGACGGCCTTCCTGCTCTTACACCCGCGTCCGTTTTCAGCAAACGGCGACAATGAGCTGACCACCGGCCGCTCGAAAATGCTTTGCTCTACCGAAGGCGCATTGCCATCAGAACTGGCCGATCAGACGATCTTGGGAAAGTACTAGGCGACTGCCCCAAGCTCGTCGTCGCTTATATGATCTACACGATTCGACTGCTCAACGCTGATGTTGTTGTATCTTGAGATTATCCAACAACTTCGAGCCTTCACTGAACGATCTCGACCAAGATCGCTCTGCCAAGTCCAGATAGCTTTTCAGCAACTCGGAGGGCGTTTTGACCTCAGCAACGACTTTTAGAAAATTGGCGTGATCGTGCAAAGAGGAAGCAGTCAATCTCAAACCGTCTTTCAAAGCCGCCGCGAAGAAGTTTGTCGTTGCTTCGATCGACTTCTGCCAATCTGCAAACACGAATGAAGCGCGCGTGGCTGCCGTCGACTGCTTAGTGTGCTCGGCGGCGCCACCTGGCCCAGCAGCCGATGCCTGGGTCACTTGCGGCGCTTGCTGTGTACGGCGTTTCTCGTCTTCAGCTACGCTCGATGCCATTGAACGTCTCCTCTCTGAACTGTAACGTTGTGATTGGTTTCGCGGCTCAGCTCAATCAACCTTCAGAGGGTAACACGATCTCCAATATGGGACACCTGCCACTTTTGGTAGCCCTGATCGCAAGGACCTGACTTAAGGACGACATTTGACGTGACCAATGCTGGAGGCGGATTGTTCAGTCTGCCAGATTCCCGGTAGGTGCTCCGATGGCTATAATTCGCGGAGAGTCTGAATCGGCATGTCGCAAAAGCCGTGTAGAGAGCGGCCAGTGGGTCTATGGCGTCGGCGAAGATGGTGTTCAGGCGTTCTGCGACTTTGGCATCGAAAACCTGATCGAGTTCGTCAGGTTCCACAAAGAAAACCCCAAGCTGCTCAGCGCTGGCACGGGAATGAACCAACCAGCCTGCGGCCTACACCGGCTACACCGGATCGGCGCACCGGCGGGTGCTTTCGCGTACAGCGGCGCATCCGACCATTGCGCCGTCCATGGGTCGGAGCCAAAAGGTAGTTCAAGCCGATCTTTCCGATGTGATAGTTGCTGGAGAGGCCCGTTGTGTTCGCCGGAAGAATTGCGAACGGCGGATTCTGCTCCGTCGGAGGAGTCGCGACACTCGGTCCGCCGAAATGCAGATAGTCATACTCAGCTTTCACCGACCATGCAGGCGTAAGCGCTTGCTCGACGCCCAGCCCGATGGTGGCGCCAAGGCGACCATAGTCGAAGTGGGCTTTCTCCTGTGGCGACCCGCCTTCGAAGTTGTTGACGACGTCGCCCCGGTTGTTTTGCCAAGCGACGCCTCCCTTGAGATAGGCCGGCGTGTGGCCCAGCGCGCCAAACGCGTAACCGACGCGACCGGTCCCGGTGGCAAAGACGTTGGGACCTGCCTTGCAGTTTGCGCTCACAATAAAGCCGGAGGCGGCGAGGCAGGTATTTGTCCCGTCGGAGACAGCACCGCTGGCATCCAGTTCGACACCAAATACCCAACCGTTCTTCTGCCAATTGTAGCCGATCTGGCCACCGGCGAGGAACACTGGGGTATCGACGACATCGCCATAGATCGACGGACCGTAGGGATTGCTGAAGGAGGTGCGGCCGTAGCCGCCGCCGACGTGCCCGCCAATATAGCCGCCGGTGGCAGTTTCACTCCTGGCTCGAGGTCTGCCGCATTCGTTGCATCGGTTGCGACGAGCGCAATTGTCGTGGCTCCCAAAAGAAGAACTCCAGATCGCATCCAACACGTCCCTGTATTTTCTCGGTCCACGACCGAGCGCCCTTAAGTTATCGCGCAGCAAAACCGTCGGGGCGGACCAGACGCTAACACCGACGCGCGCCGAGTCCGTCCCGAAGACCATCGCACTGCGATTGGTGATGATGCGGCAAAGAGAGCAAGTCGCGTGCCGAAGTGAATTCGCGGGCTCTGCAGGCACTTCGTCGCGGCGTCCGGCGTCAAGTTGCTGACAATGGTCTCAATGCCGACAGCCAGCGCAGCCGGTGCAGTACGTTCGGCTACCGGGACCAAGCGCTCAAGATCGAGCTGGCCGGATTAGACGAGACCTGCGCCGACAAGGGCACGGCCGATGATCGTGATCGATGCGCCGCACTTCCACGCTGCTGTAGTCCTAGGACCGACAAGCCGCGTGATCCGAACACACCCCATCCTCAGCTACATGCTCGGCTGGGATCGGCAGCGCGTGGTCTCTGATGCCGAGCGCAAGGGATGGCGCGCGACGTGGGTCGATTGACCCGCGCGAGGCCGCCGAGGGCCATCGATTGCAAAGGTACTTTGGGAAAGCCGAGGCGGCCCGGGATCGCGGGACTGCGCACCTTCACTTTCGGCCTTTGACTGCGCTGCGAACCAGCTAGAAATCGGCCAGAAGACGCGAGGAAAATTGGCGCGGAAATGGACGCACAAAGCCGCAGTCGAGCTGTGGCTCATCGGGCGAATGCGGCCTTAATTAGCGCAATTTGCGCCAGCAGTCGCCAAGGCGTGTCTCAGAAAGACCCATAAGACGACTTGAGTGTCTTTTGTCCGTGTTGTGTAGCACCAGTGTTCGTTCCCCTAGCGGAAGACGTGCGTACGCGCGCCCCGGGCCGGGAGGTATTTTGGCAAGCCCGACTCTCACGTGCATGTGCCAATCTGGCGCCTTCATCGTATGCCTACGGCGGCGAAGCACTAGGTCATTCTTCAAGCTCATCAAGCAAGATGCGCTTGTCGTGGAGCTCCCTGAGGTACTCGGCAATCGAACGCTGCGTCTCCTGCCATTCGATGCGTTCTTCCGCGGTCCAAAGGAAACACTCAAGTTTGAAGCGAGCTTTCTCAGCCTCTGCGAATTCATTGTAAAGCGTGATATCTCGCTCCACTTCTTCGAGCTGTTCACGAATGGTCCTTGGCATAGTCGGCCTCTGGGGCTTTGCCTCCAGCCAGTGGGCGTATTCATCTCAATTTGCGCGATTTAGCAACTACTCATTTTCTCGGTGCGGGAAGCTGACGCAAGGCGCTACTACCGCAAAACAGGCTTCGTATTTGGCTTCACGAGGGCTGAATAACGGTCCGTGTTTTGGAACGCCACCCCGATAAAGTCTCCCCTCGCCACGTGAGGCGACAAGGAGAGGTGGTGCGAAACCCATCGAAAGAAAGCGAAAACTCCGTCGGCAGAAGCGTGAGTCCGTTAAGCTGAATGCCAGCGCCTCTACTGGATAGATCACGCACCAGGCATGGCTCGGAGGTGATGTGTCCCGGAATTGAGAGAAGAACCTCTCGCCACACCGACTGCCTTTCGAGGGACCGCCGGGACCAATTCTTCCCTTCACGTTGACGGACCTTTTCTTGCAAATCCTTTAGCTCTCGGTACTGGCGCTCCAGGCTCATATCCCTCATTCTCCGTTATTCTTGTTGGCGCTTCCCACATTATTCCGAAACCCAATAACCATCGCGATAAATTCTGTAGAGCGATCCTCAGGTTGAGGGAATTCCGGACGACTACCGTTTGTGGCCGATCGCGATTTCGCGGTTGGACCCGTAGCTTTCCGGGCCTTGAATGGCACTGCTGGCCTCAACGGTGGAGATGGCGGCAATGGTGCAAAATACCACGGTAGGCCTGTGGCCGCTCGCCGCAGAAAGGACTGTCAGTGGCTGGGGTGGAGGTGTTGTGTAAAGACGATTGTGTAAGGCAAATTGTCCTCCCGGTGTGTTCCTTCAGTATGTCAAAAGGCAGGATTGAGCGGATGGTATTGCCACAGCAAGGCCGTTAAATCTTCATAATACCCCACCATCTTGGTAGGTGCGTCGCAGTTCGCCTTCGGCGATAATGCCTCATCGCGACCGTCACTCGTAAGGGGCGGAAGCATGTGAATCTGCCCACCAAGATCGCCCCCTCGAATTAACGCCAAGAGATCACCATCCAAGCCGCTAGAATAGCTTTCGCGATAGCCATGACGGCAGTGGTAGCTGCGGGGGCGTTCTTTGCTATCCGCCTTTTGATTCGATTCTACGGATAGGGTCCCGCCGCTGCACCTCCAGCCGAACCGACCACAAATGGAGGCCGTGTCGTGATGGCGAATGAACAGGATGTTATCATTGGACGTATTGCCGAGATCGAGATCGACAAGTCGGCTGCCATCATAGTTGAGCAGATAGATGGTGAAATCTCCATTGCCATCGCGAGCAGAGCTGGCTCCGGAAATCTGGACAGGGCGGTAAGTGGAGTTTCTGCCTGACGGCGGGCAAGATTGTCCCGCGAATCAGGAGAGACGATGAGCAGACGAGCCCGCCGGCAACACGCACCGGCATTC
>NZ_JADYVR010000299.1:0-454 GCF_020193935.1 Bradyrhizobium sp. NBAIM08
GAGGTAAAGGTGACCTTCTGAGCGCCCGGCTGCGCGTCGCCGATCAGGCGGTTGACCCATAGGTTGGCAACCTTGACCTCGATCCGATTGCGTCCCGGCTTGGCGACGAGGCCGGCATCGATCCGCCACGGTGCGTGCCATGCGGTGCCGACCAGATGCCCGTTGACGTGCACCTCCGCCACATCGCCGACCGATCCCAGGCCGATCGTGAGTGGTGCACCCGTGGAGTAGGTCGGCGGCAGGGTGAAGGTCGTGGAATAGGTCGCTACCCCCGAAAAATAACGGACGCGCGCGTCGGCATGCTTGTCCAGCGGTGCGAGCTTCGGAAGCGTGATGACCGAGGGCGCGCCGCGGCCGGGCTGGAAGCTCACCGTCCATGGCCCGTCGATCCGAGCGATCTCGGACGTGACCGGCGGCGCGACCGTCGCGCTGGTCGCTACGGCAGGCTTGCGGA
>NZ_JADYVR010000300.1:0-454 GCF_020193935.1 Bradyrhizobium sp. NBAIM08
ACCCAATGCTCGGCCCGGTGATGATGCATCTGCAAGCTCAAAGCCGCACCCGATTTCACGTGGATGCGCTTGACGTGGAAGCGCTCCCCGACCTCGATGCTGTCATACCAGCCCCACGGACGGGCGACCTTGCGATGGGTTACCGCCTCCGGGCGCTGTTGGGCTTCCAGAGCCTTGACTACCGACTTCACCTGCTCCGCGGAGGAACGCGAAGCCACCAGCAATGCGTCCGGCGTGTCGATGATCAGCAGATCCTTCGTGCCCAGCGCGACCACACGCCGGGTGGGCGCGTGGATGAATGTCGATTCCGCATCGATGGCCAGGCCATTGCCGGCGATGCGGTTGCCGGCGGCGTCGGGTGGCGTCATGTCGGCAACTGCATTCCAGCTTCCCACGTCGCTCCAGGCGCCGCTGAAGGGAAACACCGCGACATTCTCGTGGCGCTCCATGACGG
>NZ_JADYVR010000301.1:0-454 GCF_020193935.1 Bradyrhizobium sp. NBAIM08
GACCCGGGCTCCCCGCTTCGCGAGCAGTCCCGCGGCGACGAGCCCGTTGTGTCCGCCGCCGATGACGACGACGTCGAACGGGTCGGTCGCGGTCCCGGTGCGGTTCACAGGGAGATCGCGGCGCCGGGCGACGGGAGACCGAGCCGTCGCGCGAGCAACTGGGTCACGATGTTGTTCGTCTCGAGGTCGGTGTCGGCCGGGAGCACCTCGAACTCGACCATCATCTGCGCGATCCGCATCATGACCACCGCGAATCGGAACCCCGCGAACACGCCGTAGTAGTCGACCGCGTCGCCGCTGAGCCCGGTCGACTCCTCCCAGCGCCGGATCGTCTCGTCGTAATCGGGGAACCCCTCCAGTCGGTCGATGCTGATGCCCTCGGTCCAGTGCCGGTCGAGGAAGATCCACCAGGCGACGTCCTGGACCGGGTTCCCGAGCGTCACCATCTCCCAGT
>NZ_JADYVR010000302.1:0-454 GCF_020193935.1 Bradyrhizobium sp. NBAIM08
GACCTCGAGCGGTCCCTCCGCCGCCAGCAGCGTCGCCAACGACGGCCCGTCGACGAGCTCCATCACGAGGTAGCAGAACCCGTCGGCGACGCCGGCGTCGTGGATCGTGGCCCGGAAGAACGGGAGCGTGTCCATCTTGCCGATGCGCGGGTCGACGACCGTCGGGTCGTGCCACTCCCAGCCCGGCTGGTTCTCCTCGGAGCCGCGGTGGTGGTCGACGGCGAACACCACGGTGCCGGCGGACCGGGCGGCGGCGCCGAGCCAGACGGTCGAGCGGCCGCAGTAGGAGCCGATCTCGACGAACGGCGCGCCGGGCACGGCGGCCGCGGCGTCGAGCGCGGCGCGGTGCAGGGCATCGCCCTCGTCGGGCGGCATGAACCCCGTCGCCGCCAGCGCGTGCTCCCGCCAGTCCGCCTCAGCCATGGCGCCGAGGCTACGGGGCCGGGGCCCGCGA
>NZ_JADYVR010000303.1:0-454 GCF_020193935.1 Bradyrhizobium sp. NBAIM08
GCCGAGGAACCGCTCCGCGAAGCCGATGCGCTCGGCCTCGGCGACCATCGTGGCGTGGAGGCCCTGGGTGTCCTTGCCCCCGGCGGTGAACGAGGCGGTGAGCACGGACTCGACCGACACGCCCGGCACCTCGGTGGGGTACTGGAGGGCGAGGAACAGGCCGGCCTGCGCCCGCTCCCACGTGTCCATGGCGAGGACGTCGACGCCGTCGAGCGTGACCGAACCGCCCGTGACCTCGTAGCCGGGGCGGCCGAGGATGACGTGCGACAGGGTGGACTTGCCCGACCCGTTCGGGCCCATGATGGCGTGGACCTCGCCCGAGCGGACGGTCAGGTCGATCCCCTTGAGGATCTCCTTGCCCGCCACGCCGGCGCGCAGGCCGGTGATTTCCAGCACGTGCTCGCTCACGCCACCACCACCTCGATCTCGCCGTCGACCACGCGCGCCTCGTAGA
>NZ_JADYVR010000304.1:0-453 GCF_020193935.1 Bradyrhizobium sp. NBAIM08
CCTGTCGGGCAAGCGCTCGATCGCCGAGAAGATCGTGTACGACGCGTTGAAGATCGTCGAAGAGAAGACCGGCGCCGAGCCGGTCGCCACGTTGAAGCGGGCGATGGACAACGTGAAGCCCCCGCTCGAGGTCAAGAGCCGTCGCGTCGGTGGTGCCACGTACCAGGTGCCGATCGAGGTCCGCGCCCCGCGGGCGAACACGCTGGCGATCCGGTGGGTCGTGAACTACTCCCGGGCCCGTCGCGAGAAGACGATGGCCGAGCGCCTCGCGAACGAGCTGATGGACGCCGCCAACGGCGTCGGTGCCTCGGTGAAGCGCCGCGAGGACATGCACAAGATGGCCGAGTCGAACAAGGCGTTCGCCCACTACCGCTGGTAATCGCGTTCGACGCCTCGTGACCGGCCCGCCTTTTCCGGCGGGCCGTTCCGCGCTCCGGGTGACACATCCCCAGG
>NZ_JADYVR010000305.1:0-453 GCF_020193935.1 Bradyrhizobium sp. NBAIM08
CGGCGCTACCACCATGCCGCGGGTCACGAACGAGCCGCTGGCGATCGTCGCGCCGATGTCGCGCGGATTGTGCACGACGTCGGCGAGCTTGTTGATGTCCTTGCGCGTGAGGCCGTATTCCTGCCACGCATTGAGCACGCCGGCGTCGGAAACGACCAGGTGCGATTCCCAGCCGCCCAGCGCGCGCAGCTGCTGCAGGATGCGCATGCCGTAAATCGAGCCCGTGGCCCCGGTGATGGCGACGATCAGGCGCTGCGTCATGCGCGCCTCACCTTGCTGCGTTGGATGATCATTGCGCCTCGGCTTCCTTTTTCCAGCGGAACAGGTGGTTTTCGAGCGGCCGCAGCACGCCCATCTCGAGCGCAGTCATCATCGCGATCAGCGTGATGGTCCACGCGAATACCTGGTCTGTCTGGATCAGGTCGGCGGCCTGGCGCAGCCGGTAGCCCACAC
>NZ_JADYVR010000306.1:0-453 GCF_020193935.1 Bradyrhizobium sp. NBAIM08
GTATCCACGGTGACATCCGGCAAGCGAGGGATGTAAATACGCCTAGAGCTTCTATCAAGAAGGATCGCATCGGCGTATCAAAGGAATGCACATGTCTTCGTCTCACCGCTGTGCGGTATCCGGTCAACAGTTCGTTATCTCTGAACAGGATCTCGAGTTTCTCGAACGACTGAGCCCGAAATTTGGAGGGCAACGTTCTCCGCTGCCCCCTCCGCAGCTCTGCCCCGACGAGCGCCGACGGCGCCGGATGGCGTTTCGTAATGAGCGAAATTTGTATCACCGCAAGTGCGACGCGACTGGGAAGACCGTCGTGTCACACTTTTCACCCGATAAATCGGTGAACGTCTATTCAAAGGCTGCGTGGTGGTCTGACGACTGGGATCCACATTCGTTTGCCAGACCGATCGACTTTTCTCGGCCGTTCTTCGAGCAATTTGCCGAGCTCTTTGCGGA
>NZ_JADYVR010000307.1:0-453 GCF_020193935.1 Bradyrhizobium sp. NBAIM08
CTGATGGACTCCACCTGCAACCACCACTCCACCCCTATGCCAACGACCTCGATATCTTTGGCAAAGCATCCCTCTTCCAATATACCAACCGAACGGAATCTGAACAGGGCGCGGAGTTGTTTGCTACCTGGTTATTACAACCTGCCGATCATCACTCCATTCTTGACCGGCAACAATCAGCCAAAGAGATGAGCGGGAATATCAACTGGCGCCAGCAGCTTCGCGCTTACGGTATTGCCCACCCTATTACAAAAAAAGCTGAACACAATATTGAATCATGGGTCGCCGCACCCAATAAATTTCTTGGCAACATCGCCTGGACCATTGCCCGCTTCCTCTTACCAGCAGCAGCCATCACCGTACTTGTTTTGTTTTTAAATGATACCATTCCTGAATCATCTTTCTATCCGTTGCTCTTGTTACTCTTCCTCGTCGCCTCTGCCATTTCCAGGG
>NZ_JADYVR010000308.1:0-453 GCF_020193935.1 Bradyrhizobium sp. NBAIM08
CATCGACGTCACGGTGCGGATCTCCGGCTTCTTCCGCGATGCCTTCCCCCACGTGGTGGCCATGCTCGACGACGCCGTCAAGCTGGTGGCCGGTCTCGAGGAGCCGCTCGACCAGAACTTCGTGCGCGCCCACACGCAGGCCGACCTGGCCGAGCACGGCGACGAACGCCGTGCCACCACGCGCATCTTCGGCTCCAAGCCCGGGTCGTACGGCGCCGGCATCCTGCAACTGGTCGAGTCCGGGACCTGGCGCGACGACAAGGACCTGGCCGAGGTCTACACCGCCTGGGGCGGGTTCGCATACGGGCGAGGGCTGGACGGGGCCCCGGCCGCGGACGACATGCGCGCCAACTACCGGCGGATCAAGGTGGCGGCGAAGAACATCGACACCCGCGAGCACGACATCGCCGACTCCGATGACTACTACCAGTACCACGGCGGCATGGTCGCAAC
>NZ_JADYVR010000031.1:0-9859 GCF_020193935.1 Bradyrhizobium sp. NBAIM08
TTCAGGATAAACGCCTTCTGGGCGTCCGAAAACTTCGAGGCCTTCATCGTCGTCGCTCCTCCCAGTCGAGGGATTTACGCAGCGCCAACTCTAGCCAAAAATGGTCCAGTTTGCCGGCCTCAGATCACCAGCACAAGTATCCCCAGACCGGTTTGTTGCTTGTAACGGACCGATGCGCGTCATATTGCCGCTATTGCTTTCGCAAGCGCCTAGTCGGCAAGGAGTCCGATGAAATTGCGCCCGATTTCGCAAGGGTCGCCCAATATATTCGCGACCACCCTGAAATGACGAACGTGCTGCTATCTGGAGGGGACCCATTCGTGCTCAGCACTGCCAAGCTCAATGAGATTCTTGATCATTTGCTCCCCATCAGACATTTGGAATCAATTCGATTCGGGACGAAAATGGTGGCCTATGAGCCCAAGCGTTTTGACGATTCCGCTCTACCGGCCTTGTTCCAACGACTCCAAAAAACGGGTAAGACTGCAGTAATCGTCACACACTTCGATCACATCGGCGAAATTTCGGGCTATGCGGTACGCCAAATTCAGTCCTTACGCGCACAGGGCGTACAATTCCTCAATCAGTCCGTTCTTCTCGCGAAAGTCAATGATGATCCCGAGGTGTTGGCGGCGACCTTTGCCAAATGTCATCAAATCGGAGTGCGTCCCTACTATCTTTTTCAGGGCAGGCCAGTCAAAGGCGCTTCGCACTTTCAGGTTTCATTGCGTCGCGGACTAGAGATTACGCGCGGCATCAACCAACGTCTCAGCGGCATCCAGAAGACATTCAAATACATCATGTCCCACTACACGGGAAAGATCGAGATCCTCGATCTGGGAGATGATGGTCGCGTGTATATGCGATATCATCAAAATAAGATGCCCGAAAAGATCGGGAGGATCTTTTCCCGGCCGCACGTGGAGGATGCTTGCTGGCTGGACGACTTGCCCGAGGGATGAGATCGGTGGGCGCGCAATGATGATTACTGCTGCAGAGCGCGGGGACTACCAAAGTCCGGCCGGTATACGGTCAGCGCGAGTGGTCTGTTAGCCGCGCCCTCCAGAGGAATGGCACCGTCGCAGTGACGTGGGTAGGATATTTGCATCATGTGCGAGCCGAGTGCGAGCTCGAGTGGCGGGCAAATGGTGTTGCTGCTTTCATTTCGTGAATGATCGAATGCAGTCATCAGTGGGGCGCGGTCAGTCCAGCGTCACCGGCAAGCGTAGTGGCTCCCGTGAGCAGGCGCGCAGAAATTACCGTGCCGCTCGGCGTAGCGCTGCCCGGGCGACCCTTGCTGCCGCCCTACATCTTGCCGACAGAGGTGCGCAGGTCGCTGTGCCAGAAGCATCCAAAATAGGGGTTGGAGCTTCGGGGGCGGGCTGGTTAACGCGGGCACGTGGAGCATGCGCAATATCCGAGTAGAAGTGCTGGGCTCACCATTGGGTGAACGGCTGATCGAACTAGGAATGCGAAGGTGAGAGCACCGGTACTCCGCATTGTGCCGTTGGAGGCAAGGGTTGCAGGAAATCGAGAGCCAATGGACGAGCAGCGTTGCTGCAATAGTGCGGACGAGACGCGCAAGACGATCAGCGACGAAAATAACACTGGTGCGCTGCTCGACAAGCCCCCGGCACGATAGAGCCGTTGGCTTACGTGCGCGGCCTGTGTCGACTCGCTCTCGCGGTTGGAGTTAGGGGCTTCACTGAGAGTGAAGGCATCGCCGCCAGCGGTACCGGTTCGCGCTGGAGGAATGGCGCGGCAACGGGATCTGAGAATGCCGAGTGGGTGATCATCGCTACCCGATGCTTACGGCAAGGGATCCTGGTCACAGATTCGATAGGAGCAGATCGCGACATTGTGCCCAAAGGCCGGCAACATTCCGTTGGCCTCCTGCTGGCATAAATCCTGCTCCGCCCTCAGAAAAGTTGGAAGGACCTCATGCCGTTTCGCAACTTGCCTCCGCTCGTTTTTGGCCAAGTCAAAATAAGTGTATCCTCCTACTGCAATCTTCATTGCAAACGCTGCTATGTTCCCGAACAGTATAGAAATCAATCTAGGAGACGCCGGGATCCATCACAGTTGACTATCAAGGAAATTACAAATTTCGTGGACCTCCTCGTTGAACGACATAGGTTGGAAAAAGTCATCGTAACCGGTGGTGAGCCGCTTCTCAAAATCGTGTTTCCGCGCTCTGCAGCCCTGATGGCACACGCTGCAAACAGACGGGGCATTCATGTCCAGCTGAACACTGGTGGACTTGGTCAGGTGCCAGTTCGTGATGTCGCATCAATCTTCGACGATCGCGACAAGCTTGCCTTTCAATTCAATTGTGATGCTGCAAACGCGCAGGCGCTTGACCGCGTTCAGACAAAGCGGGGAGTTCACAAAACGGCACTCCGGCAGATGGCAGAGGCAGTTAATTGCGGGGTCTTGGTGCAGGCTAGGATGATTGTGAATCGGCACAACATCCATGGGGCCTTAGACGCCTATCGCGCATTGTCATCGATCGGCGTCGACACTTTCAGAATCATGCCGATGTTCGCTGTAGGTGCCGCTCTCGACTACGAAGACGAATGTTTGGACTCGGCTGAGGAAGTTAGAGAACTTCAGACGGCACTAATCGCAATGGCTGCACAGGGCTCGACGCGCCTTGAGCTGCTAACGCCAATTCTCATCGAAGTGACAAAGCAGCCGCCGAACGTTCGATTCACCGAATGCAACTGTTATTTCGCTTCGGGCTATCTCTCTACGAACGGCGACCTCTATCCCTGTTCCTGCGCGATCGGTGATCCCGACAGCCATAAACTTGTTGTCGGAAACGTCCGGTACCCGGGGTTTGACCTAGAAACTGCTTGGGGAACCGCCCTTAAGAAATACCAGACGAACAGCTGCGCCAAGTGTCCGACTGCCCTTCTCAATCATATTGAGAGCCGTGCGCGTGCTTGCGCTTAGCCAACAGAACGGCGTACGCCACATGCCTTGACTTCAGCGGTAGTCGACGGTGCCACGGGGCCTTTCGATTACAGCTAAAAGTGGGTTTCCGGCAACGATCCGCGTCGATCAAGGCAGCGAGTTCGTTTTCGCGCGATCTTACCTGTGGGCCCATCAGCGCGGCGCCACGCTGGTCTTCTCGCCTCTCGCGGCTCGGAATGCCGACCGACAACGCCTTTATCCAGCCTCCAACTGCCGCTTCCTGGCCGAATGCCTCAACGCCCACTGGTTCATGCCCCTTCTGGAGGCCCGGAAAAATGTGGAGACTTGGCGCAATTGTCAAACCTGCATCGGAGTACCCGTCTGGCTATGCGATTGATGAGAAGAGGTTTCGCTGGTTGGGAGGCGATCCTGCGGAGGCTTTGGATTTGCCGCGCCCTTTGGTGATCGATTGAACGGCGGACGCTCTGAGGCGGCGCGGGCGAAGACCCAGTGACCATCCAACAGAGGATGAAGATATTGGATCTCTCCCGCTTTAGGCGCGAGCCGCAGCGTCTTGGATGCAATCTTCAGGATGAGCCAAGGCTTGATCCCGTCCTCCGCGGGCTTGAACACCGGGACACGGTACTTCGAGCTCATTGATGTGACGCGCACGCGGCTCCGGCGCTTGCCGTTGCCCGTCTAGCGGCCGTTGCGGTTGAGGAAGCCGCAATCAGTTCGTCGCTACCGATCAGCACCAGCTGACGCACGGCTTGGATGGCTCGGCAGAGGTGCTGCCGCGCTGTCCGCGCCGGCGCGTCGGCGAGGGCAGCTCGCTGTGGCGTCACCTCGTAGTGGACGACGAGAACGATCTCCGAGGCTACATCGGCCACGACTTTGTCGATCGGGATGCCCACGATGCACTTCTTCAGCCGTGCATTGGTTGTAGGCGCCGTTCAGACAGTCTTTAGATCAGTGGCCAGCGACGCAAGGCGTCGCTGGATCAGCGGCAGCCATCGGCCGTACGGTGTCTTGCGTTCCTCGCCACCAACCGGCTAGCAGGGGCAGCCGCATCGAATTGCTGCAAGGCCCGGTCGGCGCCATAGCACGCTGCTTCGACGTTGCGGCTGAGAGCATCGCGCATCTGATCGCGCCGTTCGCCGGCTTCCTTGGCGGCCGCGGTTGCAGCGGCGTAGCGCCCCGACGGAAAAGCAAGCAGTATCGACTGCATCATCGACGCGCAATCCGCGGAAGCCATGAGGGCCGTCGTTATCCATCCAGGCGCAGTTGTAGTGCGGGATATGGCGCCGCCACAACCAACTCGCCCCGGCGCGTCTTCTCGTAGCGGGCCGAGAGCGAGCGCTGGCGCAACGAATCCAGCTCGTACTCATTGAGGCAGCCTTTGAGCCCGAGCTGGAGGGGGCGGTGCCGTGGCTCGGCGCATAGATCGTCTCCTGATCGACCAGAACGGTATCGCCCACGCGTCTGCTGCCCGTCCCGGCTGTTGCTGGCGAAGCGCGATATTGCGGGAGCAAACCGCACCAGCCTTGCCGAGGCAAACTCCGCTACCATTCGCTCAAATCCGGCGGTCGCCGCCGGTGGCTGAACGACCCAGATCATCATCGATCACTTCTTCCTGCGACCACCCGAGCGCCATCAGCCGATCCAGAAAGCAGGGCGACTGATGGGATTCGATCTTTCAACGCCCCATCGACAAGCGGCAGAGGACGCTCAGGTGCGACCCTGGCTGAAGGCGCTATTCGCCAGACCGTCTTTCAAGGTTGTCGCGCTTGCGCAAGTCAACAAGACTTCGCGGATCATTTGCGCCCTTCTGGCGAAAGGCGGGACCTACCGGCACCCCAACCCGCTGTCGACTACTGCGGCCGCCGTCCGATGGACGCCAGTCGCCAAGGCGATCTGACCGGCGCAGGCCGGCAGAGGGCAAGGTGCAACAACAGCCGATGAACCACGGCACGAAATCCTGAAGCGAGTGAAGCTACTGCCCCCCATGCGCTAAAACGCGTGAACTTGATTTAGTTCCCCGTTGCGCGGATCTCATCGAGCCCAGCGGCCACGTGCCGCGCGCAAAGGCCGGGGATATGACGGCACGGTCCTAATGTGTGAAATCGGCTGAAGAAGCTCTTGCACGCCGGCCGTTCCACATATTGCGGGGCAGTGTCAGTGCCTCTGCAACAAAAACTGCCGGCCTTAGTAGGTTCTTTGTTCGCAGATTCTTAGATAGAGACTCGCCAGGAGCTGAATCGAGACAACGGTCTGGAATGCACCGTGATGAACCAGTCGCTGCAGTCTGGACGTTTGTCGCAAACTGAACGTGTTCAGTCCATTTCGCTCAATGAGATGCATGCACACGGATCCGCAAGATGAATGTTGACGTTTTCTCTGCTCATGAATCTAATGTTCGTCGCTATAGCCGCTCGTTTCCCACTGTCTTTACGAAGGCGCTTGGGGCGACGATTTGGGACGAGGGCGGCAAGAGCTATATTGATTTCCTTGTGGGGTCCGGCGCACTCAACTACGGGCACAACAATCCCAATATCCTTGCACCGGCAATTGATTATCTCGCGGGCGGGAACATTCTTTTGTCGCTTGATATGCACACAACGGCGAAACGTGAATTTATCGAAGTGTTTGTTGATACGATTCTGAAGCCGAGGGGTCTTTCGTACAAATTGCAATTTCCTGGACCGACTGGAACAAGCGCTAACGAAGCGGCGCTTGCGCTGGCCCGAAAATATACCGGCCGTTCCAGCGTCATGGCCTTTACAAATGCGTTCCACGGGATGTCACTTGGCTCCCTGGCTGTGTCAGGTTCAGCCTCTACCAGGGAGCTCGGCGGCGTGGCTCGCCACGATGTGATCCGCGTCCCCTATGACGGCTATGCAAACGGAGCTTTCGATTCAGCGAGTTACATCGACTACGTCCTGGGCGACCTCGGGAGTGGCATAGAAAAACCCGCCGCAATCATTCTGGAAACGATCCAGGCAGAAGGCGGCATGAACACTGCATCGGCACGTTGGCTCACGGATATTCAGCGCATCTGCCGTGACCACGGCATCGTTTTCATCGTCGACGACATTCAAGCAGGATCAGGCCGAACAGGTGATTTCTTCTCCTTCGAATTTGCAAAGATCGAACCAGACATCGTCTGTCTTTCAAAGTCGCTAAGCGGTTCGGGAAATCCGCTCTCCATGGTTTTGATTCGCCCCGACCTAGACGTATGGAAACCCGGAGAACATAGCGGCACCTTCAGAGGCAACAATCTTGCTTTCGTGACTTCAGGCGCCATGTGCAAAATGTGGTCAGACACCAAATTTACTCCTGGCGTCGAGCGGACAGCTGCCAAATTGCAACGACACCTTGATGATCTCGTCGCGAAATTCCCGAATTGCATTGAAGAAAAGCGAGGCCGCGGCCTGATGGCGGGTCTCAAGTGTCGCTCACACGCGATTGTCGACCGCGCACACGATATCGCGTTCGCAAACGGACTGCTGATTGAATCTTCGGGACCAAACCGAGACGTCATCAAAGTCCTCCCGCCGATAACAATCTCGGATGCCGAGCTCGACCGTGGCATCGCGATCCTCGAGCAGGCAATACAGGAGTAAGGCAATGGCAACTGCACAGCTGTCTCAAGTACCAGCGATCTCGCTTCTCACGACCAAGGAACGAACCGGCTCCATCAAACTTGGGGAGATCATCTCAATCCTAAAGGGTGAGATCACCGGCCTGCACATCAAACAGGCATTCAGTCCCGAGCTGGCCGAGGACATCACGACGAACTTTAATCGAAACCCCGGTCTCGAGGAGCGCAAAGATGGCGTTCCCGGCCGATATGTCGGCGCATCGCACTACAGGAGGAATGCAGCCACCTATTTTGCCGATGCGGAAAGTGCGCGTCCTTTCGTGGAAGCCCTTTTTGCGGATCTGGTAGATCCGGTCCGCGCGTTATTCGATGCGCTGAAAGGCGAGCTTCACAAACAGGGAGTTGAGTTGCGGCTGGCTCGCTCGGAGCACGGTCAAGCTAATCTTTGTCGTGCCATCTGCTGGTCTGGCGCAGGGATGTATTGCTTAGAGCCCCACGACGACGTCGCCCAAGTTCTATGTGCCGATAGCGAGATTCGGCCGGTGGCGAACAAAACGGTTGTAGCGCTGAATTTCTACCCCAGCATGCCCGATGAAGGTGGCAATCTGCGCATCTGGAGCCACAAACCGACAGAGAGTGACCGAAAATCGCAAGGCCTGGAGACTACAGGCTATCCCTTTTCGACAGCTTATCTTGAGGACCTTCCTTATCACGATTTTCAGCTCAAAGCAGGAGATATCGCGCTCATCGACGGCGGCTACGTTCATGGGGTGACCGGCCAATCAGGCAATGGCAAGCCTCGCCTTCTGCTGAACTGTTTTTTTGGGTTTGCGAGCCCAGATGTGGTTCTCTGGTGGACCTGAAGTCGGACTTGCACAGTCATGCTGGTAACATTGTGGCGACAAGGAGTTCTATCTATCGAATGTCCGGCATCAATTGGATAGCGTTGCCGCACGGACCCCTCGCCTGTTGGAATGCCGTCGCAGCGTGATAGGCGACCCGTCACAGTTCGTACGAAATGAAATGGGCATTAGGAACGATAGCAGCGCAAGTCGGTGGCGTCCTACGGCTGAACGTCGACTTTTGAAGCTTATTACGCCGTGTGAGGCTGTGCGTCACGCTTCTGTCTTAAGGTGGTCTGCTTGCAAGCGCAGTCCGCCCTTCGCAAAGCTGTACGGCTGCCCTTGCACCTGGTAAGCAAGACCGCTCTCCAAACCGTAGCAGTCTCCTCATGTGCCGCAGCGCGCAGACACGTTGAAACGCGTGGCTCCGAGCATATGCTGGCTCCTGATGATCACGACGATCCACCAACATGCGAACGGAACGGCGATCTAAGGCATCCTGGTTCAGAAACTCTGGGAGCCGGGTGACCTGCCACTGCATTTTCATCCAGCGGCAGTTAGAGTCTCGGGGTTTTGTACGCCAAGTGGCGCGGGTGGAGCAACGGACGATCGGCGGAGCTGGTCGGGGTTGCGCAGCCGATCGTCCGTTGCGGTGAGGTGGGCGGCGTAGGCCGCGGGAGTCAGGTATTTCAGCGACGAGTGGGGACGCTGGAGATTGTAGTCGGCGACCCAGTTGGCGATCTTGGCGCGGGCGTCATCGAGATCGAAGAACAGGGTCTCGTTGAGTAGCTCATCGCGCATCCGGCCATTGAAACTCTCGGCGAAGCCGTTCTGCATCGGCTTTCCCGGCGCAATGAAGTGCCAATCGATGGCTGCGTCCTTGCACCAAGCGAGCATGGCGTTGCAGGTGAATTCGGTGCCATGGTCGGACACGATCATTCTTGGCTTGCCGCGTCGCTGGACGATTGCCGTCAGTTCGCGGGCCGCGCGCCGCCCCGAGATCGACGTCTCCGGAATGGCGCCCAGGCATTCCTTGGTGACGTCGTCGACGATGTTGAGGATGCGGAAGCGTCGGCCATTGGCGAACTGGTCGTGGACGAAGTCCAGCGACCAGCGCGCGTTCGGCCTCGCCTCGACCAGGATCGGGGCACGGGTCCCCACGGCCTTGCGGCGAGCCCGCCGTTTGCGGACGGTGAGCCCTTCCTCGCGGTAAAGCCGGTAGATCCGGTTGATCCCCGATGGCTCGCCCTCCCGCCGCAGTAAGACGAACAACCGGCGATAGCCGAAACGCCGCCGCTCGTTGGCAAGATCGCGCAATCGGCCATGCAGAACTGCGTCCGGCGGGCGGCTGGAGCGATAGCGAATCATCTTCCGATCCGCCCCCACGATCGAGCAGGCCCGCCGTTCCGACAGGCTCATGACGGCCTGCAGATGCGCGATCGCAGCGCGCTTGGCGGCGGGCCCTACCATTTTTTTGAAAGGAGCTCGCGAAGTGCGGCCGCATCGAGCATCTGCTCGGCCAGAAGCTTCTTCAGCTTCCCGTTCTCCTCTTCCAAGGCCCTCAGCCGCTTCGCTTCGGAAACGTCCATGCCGCCGAATTTGGCCTTCCAATTGTAGATCGTCGCCTCGGAAACACCGTGCTTGCGAGCCAGGTCGGCTGTCTTCGCCCCAGCCTCATGCTCCTTCAATACCGCGATAATCTGCTCTTCCGTGAACCTTGCTCGCTTCATCTGTCCGTCCTTCTTCGGCCGGACTCTAACTCCTTCTGGAGGAAATACGCAGTGGCAGGTCACGGGTTGCTTTTAGCCCTCAACTTAACGCGTGCGTCAATAGCTTCGTCGGAGCGAGTCTACCGTTCCTTCCTTCGATCAAAGCTGTATTAAGAGCAAACTTGGGCGACTTGGGGCGGTGGGCCGATCGGCCCACCGGCATCGACCGTTAGATCGCCGAAAGACCAGGTTCTATTAACGTGCCGAAGGAGCGCACTGAGTTGTGGGACGCCGCATTGCGCGACACGGGCTCCAGCCTCGACCTCTCCAAGCACTGAATCCGGCAGCACAGTTCGTCGACGACGCATGTAACCGAGCCGCCGACCTTGCCCCACGGGCTTAATCCAGTTTGAAGTTGGTTCTGGCCCACGAGAAGGACCAGAGCATGAAGGCAGCCGCTTTTCGGAAGAGCAGAACATCGGGATTTGAAGGAGCACGAGGCCGGCGCCGCAAGCACGGCGTCAGCGACGCGAGCATCTACAAATGGAAGGCGAAGTTCGGTGGTATGGAGGTGTCGGAGGCCAAGCGGCTGAAGGCGCTGGAGGATGAGAACACGCGGCTGGGGCGGCTGCCATGCTCGACAATGTCGCGCTGAAGGACTTGCTGAGAAAGAATGTATGGTCCGCACCGTCCGTGCAAGGGTCGTAACAGCGAAAATGACGCTTCCAGTTGCATAAATGTATCCGGCCTCTCGCGAGCGGACTGCTGTTGCAGCCAGGCCATGATGAGAT
>NZ_JADYVR010000309.1:0-453 GCF_020193935.1 Bradyrhizobium sp. NBAIM08
ACAGTCGCGTTTCGCCGCCTTGCAGAAACGCCCCACTGGCTCCCCCTACAATGCCGGCATCCTCGCTGGTCGTAACCGCGATGGCTATGTCATCGCCTTGCGTGCCGCCTCTTTTAGCCTGCAGCTTGATTAATCCCAACGACGGCTCGTATTTAGCGAGGACCTCAAGATCTCCGTTACCTGCATTCACCAGTGCCGCCAAGCCGATCATGATCGTCTCAAGCGTGTCGTCCGTCACGACTGTATACGTGTACTTGCGCGTATCGGCAATCGTCAAAGTCACCGTGTCGCCTGCGGTGATCGTCCCGGTGTCCAGTAACCCAGTCGTGGAATTCACGGTCTGAGACAAACGGATGGCGACTGACCCGAGCGAAAAAATCTCACGGCTGGCGGCATTGCGCACACCATTGATCGCGATGAGCGGTTCGCCTTCGCTGAAGACAAGGATGCGGC
>NZ_JADYVR010000310.1:0-452 GCF_020193935.1 Bradyrhizobium sp. NBAIM08
GTCTTCGGCGGGAGCATCCCGGAGATTCAAGGCCCGCTCGGCTATCGCATCGAGTATGGCGACGAGCACACGGCGGATTTCAAAATCACAGTCTACGAGCACCCGCGGCTGGAACGCGCCGACGCGCAGATCACTTTTCCCAGCTACACCGAGTTGCCGCCCAAGCGCATCGAGGACACCAAACGCGTGACCGCGGTCGAAGGCTCGACGGTGGATCTGACGTTGCAGTTGAACAAGCCGGTGACCAGCGCGCGGCTCGTGGCCAAGGATCAATCGGTGCTGCCGCTGACGATTGAAAGCAACAAAGCCCAGGCGCGCCTCGATGGATTCAAGCTGGAAAAAACGCAGACCTACGAGTTGCAACTGATCGATTCGGACGGCCGCTCGAACAAGCTGGCCACCACGTTCGTTTTCGATGCGCTCACGAATGGGCGACCGACGCTGAAGTTTGT
>NZ_JADYVR010000311.1:0-452 GCF_020193935.1 Bradyrhizobium sp. NBAIM08
TCTCGATCCAGGCGGCCCGACGTGCAGACGTGCGCCGCGTCGCGGTCGTCCTGGCCGCGGCTCCCGCGATCGCCATCCTCTGCGTCGCCCTGACGATCATCTACCTGCACTACCAGGGCCGCTACTTCATCGCTGGGATGGCTCTAAACGCGAGCTTATGGGGACTCGCCGGCCGCTGGCAGGCGGTGAGGGTCGCTGTCGCGACGGCCTCGATCCTGGCCGCGTTCCTATGCCTGGCGAACGCGCTCGGCAAGCCGTCTGGACTGCAGCTCCTGAAGGGCGCTGCGCCGGACACGGTCTGGGGGATGCCGCGCTGGCAGCAGCAGGGCCTCCTGCGTCCCTCACCGCCCGAGCGGGGCGAGATCGACACGATCCGCTTCGTCGAGGAGCGCGTTCCGTTCGACGCCCGGATCGGTCTGGCACTCGAGGAAAACGACTTCGGGTTCCCGTAC
>NZ_JADYVR010000312.1:0-452 GCF_020193935.1 Bradyrhizobium sp. NBAIM08
GAGCAAGCTCGATGCGCGACGCTCCCACGGCTTGTAGGCACACGGTTTCAGGTACTATTTCACTCCGCTCCCGCGGTACTTTTCACCATTCCCTCACGGTACTATCCGCTATCGGTCACCAGGGAGTATTTAGGCTTAGCGGGTGGTCCCGCCAGATTCACACGGGATTTCTCGGGCCCCGTGCTACTTGGGTGTCTCTCAAACAAGCCGCTGATGTTTCAGCTACGGGGGTCTTACCCTCTACGCCGGACCTTTCGCATGTCCTTCGCCTACATCAACGGTTTCTGACTCGTCTCACAGCCGGCAGACTATGAAAGAGAGATCCCACAACCCCGCATGCGCAACCCCTGCCGGGTATCACACGCATACGGTTTGGCCTCATCCAGTTTCGCTCGCCACTACTCCCGGAATCACGGTTGTTTTCTCTTCCTGAGGGTACTGAGATGTTTCAC
>NZ_JADYVR010000313.1:0-452 GCF_020193935.1 Bradyrhizobium sp. NBAIM08
CTGTCGAGGAGCAGCACCGTCTCGCCGATCGCCTCCTCGAGGCCGCGCCTGCGCGCGAGGAAGCGTCCGGCGTTCGCCTGGCGGACGACCCTGAGCGGAACGCGTCCCTCCGCGGCCTGCTCCGCGCGGGCGGCGGTCGCGTCCGTGGAGCCGTCGTCGACGAGAACGACCTCGGTCTCGACCGCCGGGATGCGCGCGACCGCCTCGCAGAGTGCCGCGATCGTGGCGCCGATGTGCTGATCCGCGTTGTAGGCCGGGATGACAACGGTGAGCGTGTTCATGGTCGGCCGGGGGGAAGGGTAGAGGCCGTCCCAGCTGGACGGCACCGGTCGGCGACGATCGGCGCCGTCACGAGGACGTCGCCCTCGTCCGACGACGGTGCCGCGCCCGCATCCACGCGCAGCCGGGTCGTGCCGGAGACCAGCCGCACCGGCAGGCAGACGGTCGTTCCC
>NZ_JADYVR010000314.1:0-452 GCF_020193935.1 Bradyrhizobium sp. NBAIM08
CGGCCGGGCGTTCGCGCTGAAGACCGACGACGGCGGCCAGCGGGCCCGGCCGGTCGTGATGGCGGCCGCGCTGCGGCGTACGGGCGTCGACGTCGAGCCGGGGGTGGACACCGAGGCGGTCCGGTCGACCGGTGTCCACAACCTCCTCGGTGGCGGCGAGCCCGTCGGCGTCGTGCGGGCGGTCATCTGATGGTGCCGGCCGCCTCCCTGCTCGCCGTCGTCCTGTCCGCCTTCGCCGCCGGGCGCTGGGGCCTCCCGGGCGCCGTCGCCCTCGCCTGCTCGTCGCTCGCCTGGCTCGCTCTCAACCGGCCGATGGAGGGCCGTATCATTTTCGTGATCTCCGAGACCCGCGGCCTCGTGGCCGCGGACCTGATCGGCTTCGCCGGTCTCGCTCTGGCGGTCGTCGTGGCGGTGGTCGACCTGGCCGGCCGCTCTTCCAGACCCTCCTGAGG
>NZ_JADYVR010000315.1:0-452 GCF_020193935.1 Bradyrhizobium sp. NBAIM08
GGTCGAGCCGTCGACGACGAGGCGGTCCACCGCCGACAGCAGGTCGCGGGCCGGGCGACTGGTGAACGGCGGCTCGCCCGGCCACCACACCGTGACCGGCAGGTCGTGGATGATCAGCGGTGTGGCGATGGCGGCCAGGTGCCGGCCCGATTCGCCGCCGGAAACGACGTGGATCGTCTCGGCGCAGGTCTCGGGCGCGTCCTCGCGGGGCAGGACGCAATGCGCCTCGATCCGGGCATCGAGCCACGACGGGCCGTCCGGATCGGCGGACTGGATGACGATCGTGCGCGATGGGTGGCGCCCGGTCAGCGCCTGGATCGTGGCCGCGCAGCGCTCGGCCAGCTCGGGCCGGCCGGCGACAACGACCAGGTTCATTACGCTCGTCCGGGCTGCCACGTGACGGCCGGCCTCGCCGTCGACCCGGCTGGTCAGGTCCGGGATCGACCATATCC
>NZ_JADYVR010000316.1:0-452 GCF_020193935.1 Bradyrhizobium sp. NBAIM08
GTGGCCGGTGCAGCTCACCGCGTTCCTCTTCGGCATCCCGGTGCTCGGCGGCCAGATCCCGCTCTCGACCTTCGCCCAGGCCGACCCGGTCGAGCGCGGCTACGGGCTCGGCGCCGACTCGAGCTTCATCTCCACGCTGATCGGGATCTACGTCATCACCCTGGCGATCGGCGCCTTCACGCTGCCGCTGACCACGCGCCTGCTCGGCGGCGTGCGCCGTTCGCTCGTCGTCGCCTGCGTGCTGGTGGGGGTCGGCTACCTGCTGTGGCTGCCGTTCCACGAGCACACGTGGCAGGCGCTCATCAACATGGCCGTCGCCGGCATCGGCTCGGGCGCGCTGGTCGCGGCGCTGCCCGCGGCCGCCGCTGCCGCGGCCCCTCCCGAGCGGACCGGCATCGCGACCGGCATGACCAACGGCACCAAGACCGTCGGCGGCGCCATCGCCTCGGCCA
>NZ_JADYVR010000317.1:0-452 GCF_020193935.1 Bradyrhizobium sp. NBAIM08
ATGTACCAGTCGTCGCCGTCCCGGCGGGCCGCGGTGCGGATGGCCCGCGCGTCGGAGCCGGCGCCCGGCTCGGTGATGGCGAAGCAGCTGCGGCGGGTGCCCTCGATGGTCGGGCGGAGGTACTCGTCCTGCTGGGACTCCGAGGCGTTGAAGAGGATGTTGTCGGCCTCACCGGCGAACCGGAACGGCACGAACGAGCGCCCGAGCTCGACCTCGACGAGGGCCGGGCCGCCGGGCTCGGGCATGAAGCACGAGATCGCAGCCGGGTCGAGCACGTCGCAGTCGAGCGCGACGTACACCGCCGTCGTACCGGCGAGCGAGCGCGCTACGTTCCCGTCGATGCCGTGGGCCTGCATGTACTCGACCTCGGGTGCGTCGAGGTTGCGCGCACCGACCAGGGCAACGTCCTCGGGACGCACCCAGCCCTCGTCGAGAGCCGCGCGTAGCGGCTG
>NZ_JADYVR010000318.1:0-451 GCF_020193935.1 Bradyrhizobium sp. NBAIM08
GGCCATGGCGGACTCGGAGCCGTCGAACTCCCAGCTCAGCCGGTTCTTGCGGCCCGCCGAGACCTGCGAGATCGTCACCACCGCCCGAGCTCCGCCGGTGAGCCGCAGCAGGATGCCGGCCGCATCCTCGGTCTCCATCGCGGTGTCGATCGTGTCGCCGGCACTCGCGCGGCTGAAGGTCTCGACCGGGCCGGTCGGCTGCTTGCGCACGCCGATGAAGGTGGTGAGGTCGGCCATCACGGCCTCCACGTGGCGGCCGGTGATGAAGGTCACGAGGTCGATCCAGTGCGAGCCGATGTCGCCGACCGCCCGCAGCGAGCCGCCGGCCGCCGGGTCCAGCCGCCAGTTCCAGTCGGTGTCGAACAGCAGCCAGTCCTGCACGTAGCCGCCGGAGATGAGGCGGACCTCGCCGACCTCGCCGCGCTCCACGCGCGCCCGCGCGTCCTGGTTC
>NZ_JADYVR010000032.1:0-6611 GCF_020193935.1 Bradyrhizobium sp. NBAIM08
TGTCTAAATCCCACGTGTTGCTTTGCCGAATCACCGCAAGCCGCTCTCTCGCTACGGCGCTCTGGAGGGCGCGCTTCGCGAGCGGCTTGCTCGGACCCGCGGGGTCCAATTCGCGCGACAGCTGGGGGCGCTCGGTAACATTGTCATCTGAGGCAATATGAGGGGGCAGTTTTCCATGGCGCGCGACAGTCCAGAAGACAAAGACTATATTCACTCGGTGCTACAATACCCCCCAAACAGAGCTGACGTGACGGGCCGTCTTGTCTGTACAGTTTGTATCTCACAACGCCTCGCTATCTTTTTAAACGGACTGGAGACGCACGGTATTGGCGGCGTTGTGGCTGGTTGCTCGATAAGTAAGGAAGGGTTTCGATGGTCCCCTGACACGCTGCACGTGATACTCAGAGGACAGAACTATCAGCCGTCGAACGATCTTCTTTCGAACATTACGACCTGCACACGACATGATGTGTTGGTTGTTCGCAATAATCTCAACGACGATAGAGTCGACTGTTTTGCAACCGGCTTTGCCTCAAACTTTGGTTTAGAGCGAAAAGAAATCGTTCAGAAGATACTAGCTGACCAGGATAACCTACCGTCTTTTCACACCGGCATGAAAGTTGGCTATGTCGTCTTCCACGATGTCACCACTCAACTCAGTACGATCTTTGATGTTCGTTCAGGCTCACACCCGAACTTGACATTTTCTGTGCAAGAAATGAATGGGCGGCTCAATCTTCACTTCGCGGTTTCCGGAAATGGCCGGGGCGCTTTACGGCGATCGTCTGGGCCCGAGGGTAATATCGCCTTTGTACCGCTTGATTATTCCTAATCTAAAGGGTCCTGGCTGTGCTGAAAGCATTTTTAAGCGCGACGGTATTTTTTAGCAGCATTGTCAGCGCTACCGCGATTGAGGAGCGACTACCGCAGCCGCTGCAAACAGGCGTGGCAGGACGGCAAAATCAGTGAAGTCATTGAGACTACGGTGTTACGACCTGTCCCGCCCTTGTCATCAAGCTGTTCTGGCTCGCATCCGTGTACGGATCGTGATGATCATTTCGTGAATAGATCCGGTAGGGCGCAGCCGTTCGCTAGGGGCGTCTTGTGGATCACGATCCTGATGTACGGCTTAACTACCGGATTGGGAAACGCGAACAAATCTGTCGAGCCTTCGACGAACATGTTTGCTCCGACCGGCGTGAGGGACGGCAGATGATCTTCAAGATAATCCAGATGAGCTCGATTTGGAAGCAAGCCCGTCCGACGGATAGAACGTGTAGCGCCCGCTCAAATCGGGCGCGATAATCTCAGCCGCTACAAAGTACGTCTCGACCCCGTGAACATCCTGGGTAGCACCCGACGCGACTGCAGCATCTTTAAGATGCTTCCATTTTCCGCGACCAGGAATCAGTTCAGTCTCTCAGGTAATTGAGCATACTATTGCAGGCGTCCTCGGCCTCAGCCAAGCTCTGCAGCGGCGAGCCGAGCACCCTGATCGCGCCACGGCTCTGGTCAAGCGGACGCCACGAAGCGACGTAGCCGAACCTTCCGCGGAAGCCAGGACCGGTCGGGCTCTGCAAGCTTATAACGAACGAGTAGCCGCCGCTGCGCGCACTCCAAATTTCCATGTTTTCGACAGCGCGGTGGAACTGCAGGGGCATCACGCACCGTTCGCCTGGGCAACTCGAGAATGAAATTCTTCCGGCGGACTCACTGGCGTACAAAATCCGAAACTCTAACCGCTGCCCGATGAAAGCGCAGTAACAGGTGAGCTGGTCTGCCAGGCGAAGCTGTCGTCTAAGTCCTCTTCAATCACCCCCGGCCGTGCATAACTGATCGAGCAGGTCGGCTACTGCGAGCACGCTCGTTCCGTCAGTCGTGACCTGCCTAACCAGCTCCGACGCTGTGCAGTTGCCATAGGCGATTAGATGGCCAACGGAAGTCGGAGCGATGTCGTCCAGCACCCGGTGTTCCATGTTGCGTGACCGGAGATGAAAGCATCGGTTCCCAGCCTCGAGCACATGCTGGTCGATCATGCGCTGCAGCCCCTCGCGGAACTCGTCAGACCTCCTAAAGAAGCGTTCACTCAAGACGCGGTAGCCAAGAGGCCAGCGTTCGCTACCGGGCACCGGCGTCACCAATTGTAAACGTCCCTGCAGCATATTTACGAGAAAGCCGGAAACAAAGGCGATGGTCGTGTGATCGCTCTCCAGCAAGGCGATTGCATCATCTTTGTTGCCAGCCCTAAGTTTCTCGCTCCGGGCGCGCGCCCGGCAAAAGCCTTTGCAGTCAGCGCCTCCTTGCCCTGCAGGACGAGTTCGACACCGATCAGCTCCTCAGGCGAAAACGCCATGTGAATCTGGTCGAGATGTGTTGTGCTCAGCACGGAGAAACGGTTCGTCACGGTGCGATAGCGCTGGAACAGTTCGAGCACGCGCGTGGTGAGTGCGCGATCCCTGAGCGGGGCCGCCGTCGTTGTTTGTGGCAATGCGCCCGTGATCTGATAATAGTCGAATAGAAAGCGGTCGTAATGGGGGTTGTCCATAGGCTCTGTGGCCCAGTAGCAGAAACCAGTACGGGCTGCCGAACCAAACATCTCGCTCGCAATACCGACCACGGCGCGCCAAAGCGCTGCATGCTCTTCGCTATATTCGTAATAGCCTTTGAAGCGGTCGGCCGAGAGGCCGCAGAACCAGCAACCGATGGTGCAGCCGTCGCTCAGCTCGAAAGCGATGATGGGGTACGTGACCGAGGCCGCCGTTCCGCCCAATTCGTCGTTGCAGCGCCGGATGTGGCGCTCACGCCAGGCATGAAAGCGAGGGTTGATCGTCGACATTTCGCCCTCTTCGCGCAGGAGGTCGCGATCGCGCAACATGTCGCAGATAAACTCGTCCCACATCATAGCCAGGGGCCAGGGCGTAGACTCCGGCTTGAAGCGATATTTCAGGTAGCCGCCGCGCCAGAGAGGAAGCATCTTCATTGGGGCAACTTCGATGCCGTAGCGCTCTGTTACCGCTCGAGGAGAATGAACGTTCTCCGAAAGCGCCCTGCGGAACTCCAAGTCACCGGCCAGCCGCTCCATGAAGCGCTTGACGTGTGACAACGTGCGCAGTTGCTCGGGGGTACGCCGGTCAAAAATCCGTCGGCAGTGTTCGGTGGCAGTGTGCGTCATACGGTACGGGTACGCCCTGAAGCCGCATCTCTAGGCCTGAAAGCAATGATCTGACTCCTGACGAGGCGTGCTTTCAGTTCTGTTCGCACCGGATCGTTTCCTTCAGGACGAGCCAATGCGATCAGAGTGAAAATACGTCAGGCCGTGACAGCGACAACAACTACAATAAGCAAAACGATAGCGACTAGGTCACGGCCCGCTTCCGCGGCTTGCACGGCGCTCGTAGGTGCCTCCGACGTGGAACTAGCCAACGCAGTGGTATGCACAATCCTCCTCAAGCCTACACCGCTCAAATCCTGCTTGCCGCCGACAATCGCGTCGAGCTGCATCAACGCATGTCGGCGTGGCACTCGGATGCTGCTCCTAACCTCATCAAGCGTGAAATCGTAGCCGTGGCTCTTTCCGATCGCGAAGACCTGTAGCACTCTGCTTAACGTGTTCGAGCAGACTACCCTCTTTCGCTAGATTCTTGACAAACCGTTCTACCTCAGCCTGCGACATAGCCCGGCCTCTGCTAAATGTTTCTACCTAGCCGTCGCCTTGGAAGCGATCGGTGATGACACCTTAACAAAGCAATCCGCATACCAAACTGACATCGCTGCTTTTGCGCTTTGTCTGAGCGTGCGTATCGTCAACTTTCCGACATTGGTCTCGAACATAACAAGCGCTCAGTCGAGCGGGATGAAAGCTCGTTGTGGGTAGCTAACCCAGCAGCAAGCGGTTACCATCTACAAAAGCTCGGTCAGAACCGTGCTCAGCAGCGTCCCTTGCGGATTAGAAACGGCGCGCATTCCGTCCAATACGCCCGGTTCTGCGAGAGGCTGGAGGTGAAATCCCGCCGGCCTTTTCACCACACCATCCGTATCCCGGCGAAGGGCAAGGTACAACCGGGCGGTTCTGCACTTGTGTGTGGTGGCCGGCCACCGGGCCTGCGCCGGCCGCGGCAGTCTAGTACGCCTCGAGCAACCGACGAGGCGAGCATCTCCAGAAGAAGCTGGCCGCGTTCGCCGGCATGCTGTACGCCGGTGCTTCAGCGGGTTCGAACCGCTGTTCGACCCGCAGAAGAAGGTGCGGCCGATTACACTGGCGTTTTGCATTGCCCATGCGCGGCGGGGCTTCTTCGAGCTGGCTGACATGGAGAAGAATGAAGTAGGCGGGCAAGTACAGACTTCAACAAACCCGGTCATCGCGACCGGGAAATTGGTCTTAGAGCATGCGTGTGCCCACAGCATGATAATGCATTGGTAGTCTGTTCAGTTGAAGGATCGTCCTCAGAGAGTGGGTGGTGCGCGCCAAATTTGTATTCGCTCGGCCTCATATTCGAGAAGGCCGCAACAGGCTGCGCAACGTGCTGTCGACCGTACCGAACTAGTGTTGTGGGCGGGTAGCTTTGCTACCCTGGCTATGTCGCGTGTCAATCCGTTAGGTGGTCGGCTGGCGAGTTGTTCAAATGACGAATTCACATTCGTTGACTGCATCCCCACAGCGGCAGGAAGTCGCAGTGCATCACCGTCTCTCTCAGGAGCTCTACCTGCCATCGATGAGTCGAGGCAATATCACATGGCTCCGGGCCGCGCCGCCCCGTTTTCCGAGGTGCAGCCAACGCCATCGACTCCGATCGCTTCGATGCGACAGCATCGGGTCTGCGAACTAACGCGCGCCACCGCGTAACTACCGCATAAGAGTGCTGTCAATTGTCGCTACCAGATCTGGGTGTTTGGGGAAGCAGTACTTGCCTCGTAAGGTTACGGAAAGGCCGGATACGCATATGCGTGTTCCCATCAAGCTTCGAGACGCGCAATGCCATGGCAAACATGAATCTCAGCTTCCAATCCTTTGCCGACGCACGCGCGCGACAGCCGACCGTCACCGATCAAGAACTCACCAAATTTAGAGCACTGGTCCCGAGACGTTCAGGTTTCCAGACGAGACGTGTCATGAAGCCAATAGCGCGGGTCGCAGCAGCAATAAACCGCGCTCGGGCACTCTCCGATCTCGACCGGTGCTGCGCAATCTGGTGGCTCTATCGCCTCCATTTCGGCATCAACCGCGACGTGATGTTCGGCCTTGCCGCGGTCACGATCGCTCAGGAGAGGTCCCGCTGCGGCATTTAGGCCTCGTGACATCGGTCACCGTTCATGCGAGCGCTGGCACTGCCCCACCAAACCTGCCACCACGTTGTGTTGGCTGGCGGACAAAAAATCTCAGTCTAACGCCAAACGTCTCAAGTCTCCCCCAGGCCACTAAGGTCGCAATCACATCTAGTACCGGCGGACTGCCCGGGGGCACAAATGGCGCCTGGAAATACGCTGAGCAGACCGCACAAGCCGAACTAGTGCTCGCCGTTAGCAGCATCAGCAGGATGAGATTTGTGGCGTGGATGATGCTGCTCATGCAGCCCAACATCGTCAATTGACGGGCCCGAATAGCTGAGCGGAGAGCGCAAAATCGGAGTGCTTGATTGGTAAAGTCTGCCGATCGGGAGCAAGGACGCGACGCTCGCATTTCACCAGATGATCTTAAGCGGAAAGGAATTTGCCGCGCCCGAAACCGCAAAGGTCGTGGAAAATGGTCGAGTAGCTCATCAAGCAAGTCTGGCGAGCGCATTGCGATGGATTAATCCTCACGCAGAGGGCCCGTGGGCAGGCTGCGTCTCTGTCGATCGAAGTCTCTGTGAGCCATTCGTCGCTGCGGACGGCCAGCCATTCAACCGTTCGCCGCCCGGAAAATGTGCCCTCGGCGCCTATCCACACCAGTTTGGGCGATGACACGACGCCTCAATTTCCAGCTCGCGTTGTCATCGTCATAAATAAATCTCCGTTGACTAACGGCCAAATAAGCGGAGCTATTCGGATTTAGGTGACGAGGTGATCGGGCGCTTTGTTTGCCGGTGCCAGCACTTGGATGACCTCAAGGCCGTGCTTGGGACTGCTGCTGCGAGCTTCGATAACTCGTTGGAATGTTGAGGCGCCGCCGGGTCCCTGTGGCGACGATCACCGGCTTGAACACCATCGGTCTGGCGGTGGTTACGGTAAGAAGCCTTTCGTCCGTACAAGCTGTATCGCCGGGGTGGCCTACACGCTCTCGATGGGTTGGTGGTGCCGGCTCAAGTGCCGCGAAATCGGACAATTACGCTAATCACAAGCCGTAACGAGCCTGTGGGCGCGTCGATCGCGAGTGCCATGCAGACGATGGCAGGTCCATTACAAGAGTAGGTAGGTGCCAAAGTGGACGC
Source organism: Bradyrhizobium sp. NBAIM08 (assembly GCF_020193935.1). NCBI lineage: Bacteria > Pseudomonadati > Pseudomonadota > Alphaproteobacteria > Hyphomicrobiales > Nitrobacteraceae > Bradyrhizobium > Bradyrhizobium sp. NBAIM08. The sequence goes on from NZ_JADYVR010000032.1 coordinate 6,408, forward strand.
GGGGTCCTAGCGTCCTCCTGTTCCTCTGCCGATCATCGAGCCAGAAGCGAACAGCGAGAAGGTCATACGGACAAAACCGACGTGCGGAATCAGGGTGGCTGCGCATGTCACCTCGATGACGAGCTCCGGCGTTCCGATTTGGGCGCCGAAGAAGGCGACGAATGGCGGGGCGCGTGCCTACGGAAAATCAATCAGGCAAGGAGC
>NZ_JADYVR010000319.1:0-451 GCF_020193935.1 Bradyrhizobium sp. NBAIM08
CCTGCCGCTTCGCCGAAGAACACGCCAATGTCCTCATCGCCGGCGAATGCGGTACCGGCAAATCCCATCTCGCGCAGGCCCTCGGGCACTGCGCCGTGCGCAAGGGCTATGACGTGCTGTTCTGCTCGCAGACCCAACTGCTCGGGGGCTTAAACGCCGCGCGCGCTACCGCCACCTACGAACGCCGATTCCAGGCGCTTGCCCGCGTTGACGTCCTCTTGATCGACGACTTCGCTCTCAAACCACTGCGCTCTCCCGCCGACGAAGATCTGCACGATCTCATCGCCGAGCGCTACGAGCGCGCCACCACCGTCATCACCAGCAACCTCGACTTCGAGGAATGGGGCGAAGCCTTCCCTAATCGCCTGCTCGGTGCAGCCACCATCGATCGGCTGCGCCACGGCGCCTACCGCGTCATCCTCGAAGGCGACAGCTACCGTGCGCCTCGGCC
>NZ_JADYVR010000320.1:0-451 GCF_020193935.1 Bradyrhizobium sp. NBAIM08
CGCAGGTGGAGCGCATCTACAACGACGTGAAGGACGCAGCGGGCAGTGAGGAACGCACGGCGATGTTCGAGCACGCCGATGCGGTCTCGGATGACTCCATCGAGTTCTTCTTCGAGTTCGCGAACAAGAACCTCGATTCCCGGCGACCCATGTGGCAGCTCATGCTCGGCGGAGTCTTCGATCGACATCCGAGCCTGCGGCTCATGCTCACCGAGATCCGGATCGACTGGATCCCGGAGACGCTTGCTCATCTGGATCAGCTCTTCGAGAGCCATCGAGCGTCGATCCCCGCTCAGCGGCGCCCGAGTGAGTACTGGTCGACGAACTGCCTCGCTGGCGCCTCGTTCATCCACAAGGCGGAGGTCGGTATCCGTGAGGAGGTCGGCGTCGAGACAATTCTGTTCGGGCGTGATTTCCCCCACCCTGAGAGCACGTGGCCACACACCAGGGA
>NZ_JADYVR010000321.1:0-451 GCF_020193935.1 Bradyrhizobium sp. NBAIM08
ACGGGGTGTTTTCTTCGCTCAGATCATCGACGGGGTTCACAAACCCACGACCGAAGTATTGCGCCCACACGCGATTCACCATGGCTTTCGCGAAGAACGGATTCGTCGGCGAAGCAAGCCATTGACCCAACACGGGGCGATTCGGTTGCGTGGAGTCGATCTTCACGTTGTCGCCACCGAGATACTTCGGCCCGACGTTCTTCGCCGATTCCGGTAACGCATTAATCTTGCGATTGATGCGGCCTTCTTCGCTCACGGTGATTGTGCCGCCATCTTTCGCCGCACGCGGATTTGACACATTGATCTTGTAGAAGAACTGAGCGAGGCCCCAATATTCGGCTTGCTTCCAGTGTGTGAACGGGTGGTTGTGGCATTGTGCACATTGAATCTGCACGCCCAAGAACAACTTACCGACGCTATCGGTCATCTTGTCGACACCACGATTCGAGAT
>NZ_JADYVR010000322.1:0-451 GCF_020193935.1 Bradyrhizobium sp. NBAIM08
ATCCAATACCTATCACGATAACGCGAGGTGAGTTTGTCTGCCAGAGAAAACGAACGAGCGGGCCCGATGTACTTACCGTTTCAGTTTTCGCCGGAGGTGCCAGGCCGCGTTGTAGATGCGTGGTGGTGATAGGCGATTACGGCGAAGACTACGACTTGGTCCATTCGTAATTTGAATTCAACTCACCTAGCTCGGCGTAAGTTTTGGCTACCGACAAGACTGTCTTGCGATCAGCAGCTTCCCGCTTTGCCCGAATATTCGGTTGCCCCATAAATACGCGAAATGTGCCGTCCGAGGCGTTGGGTGAACCAATTAATCGAGCTTCGGCTCCGCCGGCATCGACGGCGAAGCACACATAAACCCCATCCTCGCCGCCGCCAATTCCCAAGAAACCTCCGTCGGAAGCGTTCAATGTCACAATACTTCGACGACTGCCGTCCATTCTGCCAAC
>NZ_JADYVR010000323.1:0-451 GCF_020193935.1 Bradyrhizobium sp. NBAIM08
GCGCAGGGCGTTGCCATCCAGCAGCGGGCCTGTATCGGCGCTGCGCAGGACGCGGGTGCTGCCGATCTGTTCGACATGTGTGTGCATGGTGCGCTCTGAAGTTCGTATCGTCCGCCCAGTATGGCCATGGGAGAGGCCAACAGTAAGCAGATGCAGCATGAATCTGGCGAACGAACGCGTTAGGCTGCGCCGGGCGCCCGCACGAGGCGGGTTCACGATACCGGGAAAGGGCATGGCAGGGTGGAAAGGACGTTCGTTGTTGATGGCGGTGCTGGTGTGCTCGGGTCTGCCGGCTGCGGCCGCCGAGCTATGCACGGCCAGTGCCTACGGTGACGGGCAGGGCAACATCGTGGTGCTCGGCGCATCCGCTGCGGCACCGGCCACGGGGCAGCGCTATCTGATGGTGGACGGGCGACGTGGCGCCACCGGTGATGCCAACGCGCCGGTGAGC
>NZ_JADYVR010000324.1:0-451 GCF_020193935.1 Bradyrhizobium sp. NBAIM08
CCTAAAAGCTCTTCGTACGTTTTATCGTAAGTCGCATCAACATCAACTGCACCTTGTTGAGTGTGAATCGTCATATCTGTTAAACCCAACACAAGTTGACGAGTATAAAAATAGCCTTGATTAAAGTTTTTAGCTTCAAGCATTTTATTTAAAACATCGTCAGGCAATTTTTTTGAATTATCCAAATAGTGTCCGCTAATGCGCGCTAAAATTTGCTTGTTCCAAACCCAGTTTTCTAGCATTTGAGATGGAGCTTCAACAAAGTCTTGCGCTGTCGCTGAACCTGATAACGACGCGTACGGTGCACGAGTCAAAGTTTGGTGCATGATATGCCCAAACTCATGGAACAAAGTTTCAACTTCATCATGCGTGAGCAATGACGGCTTGCCATCAGATGGCGGAGTAAAGTTTGCGACGATCGAAGCTACAGGTAAGCTGTACTGAAATACAG
>NZ_JADYVR010000325.1:0-450 GCF_020193935.1 Bradyrhizobium sp. NBAIM08
GAAATAAGATGAAAACCAGACTGCCAAGGAGAATAGCAACGAATGCGGTCAGCAGGAGGGGACCACGTGCCGCAGGGGTTGCCGGAGAAAGAGCGAAAAGAAGAGCCGCGAAGAGCGTTGCCAACAGGAAGAGCGCTGCTAGCAAGGAGAGGCCGACATGTATGCGGTTCCCGCGAATCACGTGATTTTAGATTTTAGATTTGTGATTTTTGATTGGTACAGTTGCAACGGTGAACCGTTCATCGGCAGTATCTTCATTACTCAAGCTTGGGTCTCATGAGTTCAGTACCACCAGCCGCTACCGCGAGGTGGTATTGACTTCATGAGCCGCGTCCAGAGTCATTTGGATCGGATCAAAGCTCTTTACAGCTAGGGAATCAAAAATCACAAATCTAAAATCAAAATTACCTAAACTGTCCGGCATACCACGCGACGATTTGCGGTCCCACC
>NZ_JADYVR010000326.1:0-450 GCF_020193935.1 Bradyrhizobium sp. NBAIM08
GCCCGCAGGTGCCCGGGCTTGGCAGGTACCCTCCATGGCTCTTGCCGGGCTCGATGGCAGGCGCGCGGTGCTGCTGACGGATGCGTCGCTTGCATCCGCGGGACTGGGTGATCGGACGGACCCGCCGTGTCGTCCAGCATGGTCCGGGTCCGCGGAGACCAGCGCGAGCGCGTGATGGCCGCCGGACCGCAGTCCGGAGTGACGGTCGCGGAGCACGTCCTGCTTGCCCGCCTTCGTACCACCCTGTCGATCGTGCCCCGGCGGCTTCCGTGAGCCGCTGGACACGAGGCCACTCGCGCTCAGCCGCCAGGGAGGTGGGCCGAGCGCCAAGTTCATCTGTGGGAGTTCGGGCAAGGAAGTACCTCCCTGCATGTGTGCGTCCAGGCGTCTGGCGACGCGAACCACAGTCGGCCCGGCGCTCGCTGACCGCGGAGCTGATCACCATCGGCG
>NZ_JADYVR010000327.1:0-450 GCF_020193935.1 Bradyrhizobium sp. NBAIM08
ATCATCCTGCTCGGCGTGCCTCACGGCGCGCTCGATGGCGAGGTGGCACGACCGCTCCTGCGGCCGCGCTGGGGGCGGTGGTGGTTCGGCGTCTTCGCCGTGCCCTACCTCCTGCTGGCGGCAGCGGTGCTGCTGGCGTGGCGCCTGGCCCCTGAGGCGACGCTGGCTGGGTTCCTAACTCTGTCCGCCTGGCACTTCGGGTCGGAGGAGGCGCCAGGGCGGCCTTGGGAGGCCTTTGTGCGTGGCGGCCTGCCCATCGCCGCGCCGACGCTGCTGCAGCCGCACGCGACGGCCGAGGTGCTGGGCGTGGTGGCAGGGCTGCCGCTGGACGGACCGCCGGCTTGGCTCCTTACGGCATCCTGGGTCTGGGCAGGGGCGGCGCTGGCCTGGCTCGCCCTTGGACGGCCCTCGCGCGGAGCGCTCCTCGAAGGAGCAGCCCTGGTCCTTGCC
>NZ_JADYVR010000328.1:0-450 GCF_020193935.1 Bradyrhizobium sp. NBAIM08
GCTTGAATCGATGCTGCATGCGGCCGGTCGCATCCAGCGAAAGGGATCGGTGTCGCAAGGCACCTCCGTCGGCGACGCAAGTGACGAAGCGCGCGCCCGAGGTCTCTCTACCGAACTCAATGTCGGCGCCTTCGAATTCATGGACGACCGCTACGTCGTCCTCGACGGCCCCGGTTCAGTTGATTTCGCCAGCGACGCCGACAACGTCATCCCCGCAGTCGACCTCACCATCGTCGTAGCCGACCCTGACCCGGGTCGCGCCAGCCTGCTTCAGCCACTCCTCAGAAGGCTCGACGAACTCCAGGCGCCGCACTGCATCTTCATCAACAAGATCGACAAGGCGCGCGGACGCGTGCGCGAACTGATCTCCGCGATCCAGCCCTACAGTCTCGAACCGCTCGTCGCCCGCCAGATCCCGATCTGGAACGGCTCCGGCGCGCTGGGTTACAT
>NZ_JADYVR010000033.1:0-6110 GCF_020193935.1 Bradyrhizobium sp. NBAIM08
GTCGCCGCAAGGTGCGGTCGAGACGGCGCTGGCGCAGATCTGGGCCGAGCTCCTTGGTGTCGAGCGCATCGGGCGCAACGACCACTTCTTCGAACTGGGCGGCCACTCGCTCTTGGCCGTGCAGATGTCGAGCCGGCTGTCACAGGCTGTCGGGGTCGAACTGCCACTGTCGACGCTGTTCGCAAGGCCAGTGCTGAGTGACCTGGCGGCAAGCATCGTCGAGCTGTTGAGCCGCTCCGGTCCGCACGAGCTGTCGTCGATTGCAGCCGTGTCGCGTCATGAGCCGCTTGTGCTGTCGTTTGCGCAGCAGCGGCTATGGTTTTTGGCTCAGCTGAACGAAGGCAGCACGAACTATCACATTCCGCTGGCCTTGCGATTGCGCGGGATGCTCGACCGCAGCGCCTGGCAGCGCAGCCTTGACCGTCTGTTTGCGCGTCATGAGGCGCTGCGCAGTGTGTTTGTCGCGACCCAAGGCAAGCCCGGGGTTGAGGTTCTGCCGCCGGACGCGGGTCTGCCGATAGTTGAGCATGATCTGCGGGAGAGATCGGATGCGGAAGCGGCATTTTTGGATCTGTGCCATGAAGAGGGGCGCACGCCATTCGATCTTGCGCGCGGTCCGCTGATCCGCGGGCGGCTGATCCGCATCGCCGACGAGGAACACGTCTTCCTACTGACCCAGCATCACATCGTCTCGGACGGTTGGTCGATGGGCGTGCTGCTGCGTGAACTTAGCCAGCTCTACCGGGCATTCGAGGCTGGGCAGGACGACCCTCTGCCGCCGCTTGCGATCCAGTATCCGGATTACGCCGCCTGGCAACGTCAATGGCTGTCGGGGGAACGGTTGCAGAAGCAGGCGCAGTATTGGCGCAGCGCCCTGGCAGGCACAGCCCGTCTTGTCTTGCCGACGGACCATGCGCGGTCTGCCCAGCAGTCGTTTGCCGCGGCCACGGTCCCGATCACCGTCGATGCGGATTTGACGCGGGAGTTGAAGCGGCTGAGCCTACAGCATGGCACGACGTTGTTCATGATGGTGCTGGCGGCCTGGGCGGCGGTGCTGTCGCGTCTGTCCGGGCAGAACGATCTTGTGATTGGCGTGCCGAGCGCCAATCGGGGGCACCGCGAGATCGAAGAGCTGATCGGGTTCTTCGTCAACACCCTGGCGCTTCGGCTGGACCTGTCGGGCAAGCCGCGCGTGTCGGAGCTTCTGGAGCGGACGCGGCGCACGGTGCTGGCTGCGCAGGAGCATCAGGACCTGCCGTTCGAGCAGGTGGTGCAGATCGTGCAGCCGCCCCGGGCTCTTGATCACACGCCATTGTTCCAGGTGATGCTGGCCTGGGAGAACAATGCGGTTGGGTCATTGGACCTGCCGGGGCTGAGTGTCGAAGCTGCCGGGGAGGAGATTGATCAGGTCGAGTTCGATCTGGAGCTGAGCCTTGGTGAGCAGGGCGAGGAGATCGCCGGAACACTGGCTTATGCCACGGCGCTGTTTGATCAGGCGACGATCGAGCGGCAGCGTGGTTATCTGCTGGCGCAGCTGCGGGCGATGGTTGCCGATGCGCAGCAAGAGGTCCACCGGATTGAGCTGCTCTCGACTGCCGAGCGCACGTATCTGCTGGAGGAGCTGAACCGGACGGCGGCGCCGTATCCTGCGGAGCGGTGCATCCACGAGCTGTTCGAGGCGCAGGTGCACAAGGCGCCGGATGCGGTGGCGGTGGTCTGCAAAGATGAGCGGCTGATCTACGGCGAGCTCAATGCGCGGGCCAACCGCCTGGCGCATCACCTGATCGCCCTCGGGGTCAGGCCGGACCAGCCGGTTGCGATCTGCGTCGAGCGCAGTCCGATGATGGTGGTGGGGCTTTTGGCGATCCTGAAGGCCGGCGGAGCGTATATGCCGCTGGACCCCGCCTATCCGTCGGCGCGGCTGCATCAGGTGCTCGACGATGCGGCCCCGCCGCTGCTGCTGGCCGATGTGGCTGGCCGTGCCGCCTTCGGCGCGGATGTGCCGGCCATTGTGAGCGTGGTGGAGCTCGATGCTGCGGCGCCGGCCTGGGCCAGCCTGCCGGAAGCGGATCCTGACCGGCGCGCGCTCGGCCTGACCTCCCGCAACCTCGCCTATGTGATCTACACTTCGGGATCCACGGGCACGCCCAAAGGGGCACAGAATGAGCATCGGGCTATCGTTAATCGCCTGATCTGGATGCAGAACGCCTATGGTCTGAAGCCAACAGACGTCGTGTTGCAGAAGACGCCATTAAGCTTCGATGTCTCGGCCTGGGAGTTCTTTTGGACTTTGCTTGAAGGGGCAACGCTGGTACTGGCCCCACCCGGTGCGCACAGAGATCCCGATGCATTGGTCGACTTGATCGTCAGCCAGCACATCACGACGGTTCACTTCGTGCCATCCATGCTGGTCAGCTTTTTGGATGCGAAGAGTGTTGACCGCTGCACATCGCTGCGGCGGGTTTTATGCAGCGGCGAGGCGCTCCCTGCCGCCAGTGTGTATAGGGTTCGGCGCGTATTGCCCTGGACGGCCCTGCACAATCTCTACGGTCCGACTGAGGCCGCGATCGACGTTACATCCTGGAGCTGCCCGGCTGAGTTTGATGAGGCCATCGTCCCGATTGGCCGTCCTATTGCCAACACGCGGGTCTACTTGCTGGATGGTCATGGCGGGCTGGTGCCGTTCGGTGCGGTGGGCGAGCTCTGCATTGGCGGGGCGGGGGTGGCGCGGGGCTACCTCAACCGCCCTGAGCTGACAGCGGAGCGGTTCATCCCCAGTCCCTTTGTCGAGGGCGACCGGCTGTACCGGACCGGCGACCTGGCACGCTACCTGCCGGATGGCAATCTGGAGTTTTTAGGCCGCAACGACGAGCAGGTGAAGATCCGCGGCTTCCGGATCGAACCGGGCGAGATCGTCGCGCGGCTTTGCGGCCACCCCTGCGTGCGCGAGGCGGTGGTGGTGGCGCGCGAGGATGGTCGCGGCGAGCAGCGCCTCGTTGCGTATGTCGTTGCCGCCGAAGCTGAGGAATCTGATCTTGCCGGCGGTTTGCGGGCGCATGTGAGTGCGGGGCTGCCGGACTACATGGTGCCGAGTGCGTTCGTGCGGCTGGCGGCGCTTCCGCTGACGCTGAACGGTAAGCTCAATCGAAACGCGCTGCCGGCCCCGGGCGACGAGGCGTATGCGCGCCGGACCTACGCGCCGCCACAGGGCGAGACGGAGACGGTGCTGGCGCAGATCTGGGCCGAGCTGCTGGGGCTGGAGCGGGTCGGACGGCACGACAACTTCTTCGAACTGGGAGGGCACTCGCTCTTGGCGGTGCAGATGATCGAGCGTCTAAGGCGGCGGTCACTGCGCATCGAGGTGCGCACCTTGTTCGTCAAGCCGGTGCTGGCTGATCTGGCTGCAAGCCTGGGCCGCCATCACGAGGTGGCGGTCCCGGCCAACCTGATCACCGAGCGAAGTGCGGCGATCACGCCGCAGATGTTGCCGCTGATTGAGCTGGCCCAGGGCGAGATCGACCGGATCATCGCCACAGTGCCCGGCGGGATTTGCAACATCCAGGACATTTACGGCCTGTCGCCGCTGCAGGACGGCATCCTGTTCCATCATCTGTTGGCGGCAAAGGGCGATCCGTACCTGCTGGTATCGCAGATGGCGTTTGACGAGCGTGGGCTGCTCGATCGCTATCTTGCCGCGGTCCAGCGGGTGGTGAATCGGCACGACATTCTGCGCACCTCGTTCGTCTGGGAGGGCCTGTCGCGCCCGGCCCAGGTGGTGTGGCGGGAGGCGCGACTGGAGGTGATCGAGGTCGAGCTGGATGGCGCTCATGGTGCTGGCGCCGCGCAGCTTAAGGAGCGGTTTGATCCGCGCCAGCACCGCATCGAGCTTGGCCGAGCACCACTGCTGCGATTTATGATTGCGCGCGAGCCCGGCAGCGCGCGCTGGCTGCTGCTGGAGCTGCAGCATCATCTGATCGGGGATCACACGACGCGGGACGTGATGCATGCTGAGGTCCGGGCCGAGCTGGAGGGGCGCCAGCATGAGCTGACGGCGCCGCAGCCATTCCGCAATCTGGTGGCGCAGGCGCATCTACGCCGTGATGCCAAGGCCGATGAAGCGTTCTTTCGGGAGCTGCTGGCCGACATCGACGAGCCGAGCACGCCGTTCGGCTTGCGCGAGGTGCGCGGCGACGGCAGCGGGGTTCGAGAGGCGCAGCGGATGCTGCCGTCAGCGCTCCAAGCGAGGCTGCGCGAACAGGCACGGCGGCTGGGCGTGAGTCTGGCGAGCCTGTGCCATCTGGCGTGGGGACAGGTGGTGGCGCGCAGCAGCGGCCGCGAGCAGGTGGTGTTCGGCACGGTGCTGTTAGGCCGCCTGCAGGGCAGCGCTGGCGCCGACCGCACGATGGGGCTGTTCATCAACACCCTGCCGCTGCGGCTTGATCTTGATGGGACAGCGGTCGAGGCGAGCGTGCGAACCACGCACGCCCGGCTGGCCGAGCTCTTGGCGCACGAGCAGGCCTCGCTGGCGCTGGTACAGCGCTGCAGCGCTGTTGCGGCGTCGGCGCCGCTGTTCAGCACGTTGTTGAACTACCGTCACAACACGGCGCCGGCTGTGCCCGGCTCCGGGATGGATGATGTCTTGTCGGGCATGGAATGGCTGGGTGGGGAGGAACGCACCAATTATCCGCTGACCCTGTCGGTGGAGGATTTTGGCGAGGCGCTGGGCCTCACTGTGCAGGTGGCGGAGCCTATCTCTGCGGATCGGATCTGCGGCTACATGCAGCGGGTGCTCGAGGAGCTGGCAAAGGCGCTGGAGCATGCCCCGGATACGCCGGTACGCGAGTTGGACATCTTGCCAGCTGAAGAGCGCACCTATCTGCTGGAGGATCTGAACCGGACGGCGGAGGCCTATCCATCGGACCTGTGCGTCCATGAGCTGTTCGAGGCGCAGGTGCAAAAGGCGCCGGAGGCGGTGGCGCTGGTCTGCGAAAACGAGCGGCTGAGCTATGGCGAGCTCAACGCGCGGGCCAACCGGCTGGCGCATCACCTGATCGCCCTCGGGGTCAAGCCGGACCAGCCGGTTGCGATCTGCCTCGAACGCAGTCCGGCGATGGTGGTTGGTGTCTTGGCGATCCTCAAGGCTGGCGGTGCCTATCTGCCGCTGGACCCAGCATATCCCAGCGAGCGGCTGCATCAGGTTGTCGACGATGCCGCGCCGCGGCTGCTGCTTTGCGACGTCGTCGGTCGCGCAGCACTCGGTCTCGAGGTGCTGACCGATGTGACGGTCATCGATGTGGAGACGGCCACGCCCGCCTGGGCCGAACGGGCGGCTTCAAACCCTGACCGGCGCACGCTTGGCCTCACATCGGGCCATCTCGCTTATGTGATCTACACCTCAGGCTCAACCGGAACCCCAAAGGGGGTCATGGTCCAGCATCAAGGGTTGGTCAATCTGCTGTCGGCTCAGGTCGGCCTCTTTGGCGCTTCTTCCAACAGCCGCGTCGTGCAGTTCGCCTCCATTGCTTTTGATGCAAGCGCTTGGGAGCTTGTTATGGCGTTTGGCTCCGGAGCCGCTTTGCACTTGCCTGCGGAAGAGATCCGTCAAGCGAGTAACAAGCTATCGGATTATCTGCAAAGCGAAGCCATCACCCACGCGACATTACCCCCAGCGTTGCTTCAGACAAACAAGGATCCGAAATGTTTGGCTGTGCAAGCTCTCGTTCTTGCTGGAGAGCTGCCGAAGCCAGAACTCATCCGAAGTCTGGCCCCAACATCAATTGTCAATGCTTACGGCCCGACCGAGGCAACAGTCTGTGCGACGATCTGGACTTGCCCGGCTGATTTTAATGGGTCATTGGTCCCGATCGGGCGCCCAATCGCCAACACGCGTGTGTACTTGCTGGATGGCCATGGCGCGCCCGTGCCGTTCGGCGCGGTGGGTGAGCTTTACATTGGCGGGGCGGGGGTGGCACGGGGCTACCTGAACCGCCCTGAGCTGACCGCGGAGCGGTTCATCGCCAGTCCCTTTGTCGAGGGCGATCGGCTGTACCGGACCGGCGACCTTGCACGTTATCTGCCGGACGGCAATCTTGAGTTCCTGGGCCGCAACG
>NZ_JADYVR010000329.1:0-450 GCF_020193935.1 Bradyrhizobium sp. NBAIM08
TACATGATGTGGTAATGGATTGGTTTGATTATACCTTAAAGGGGGAAGAGAAACCGGCTATATTGAAAGACAGGGTCAATTATTTTGTAATGGGAGAAGGATGGAAACATGCTTCCACCCTGGAAAAGATGAATACAGACACCCTGCATTTTTACCTGACGGATAAGCCTGTAAAATCATTCTATGCCTTGTCCGATACTCCCGCAAATGAAAGCAGCCCATTGAAATTGCAGTTCAATCCGGCAGCTATCGTACATACGGCAACCGTTTCTGAAACAGGCATGGATGACACACGCCCGCTCACAAGTTCTTACTTAAAAAAGCAGTATCAACTTATTTTTGAAACCCCGCCGTTTCAAAAGGATCTTATCGTGAGTGGTTCACCAACCGCCAACTTATTTGTAAGTATCAATAAAAAAGATATAGACTTTAACCTGGAGTTTTACGAAG
>NZ_JADYVR010000330.1:0-450 GCF_020193935.1 Bradyrhizobium sp. NBAIM08
ACCGACGAGGTCGCCGGCAGCGCGTCGACGCCGAGCCACTCCGTGGCCGCGCGGAAGAAGGCATGCAAGGCGATAGGCCCGTGGGCGATGATCCCGCCGAACTCGGAGGCGGCGGCCGCGACGGGGTCCACGTGCAGCGGGTTGAAGTCCCCGGACAGCTCGGCGTAGACGTTGATGCCGTCCTGGGTGACGGTGTCGGTGACGGCCGGCAGGCCGCCGGGGTCGGTGCTCATGCGCGCGCTCCCGGGCCCGTGGGCCAGACGATGATCTTGCGGCCGGTGAGCACCGGGCGGTCCTCCTCGTCGCGGACGTCGAACTCGATCGTGACGAACGGGCGCTCGCGCCGCAGCTCCTTGGCGCCCACCCAGGTCGACACCTTCACCGCGCTGCCGACGGGCAGCTCGCGGTGGAACTCGAGCTGCTGCTTGGCCAGGATGCTCCCGGCCGGAA
>NZ_JADYVR010000331.1:0-450 GCF_020193935.1 Bradyrhizobium sp. NBAIM08
ACATAGAGCCCGCCCGGCTTCAGCGCCCTGAAGATCGCCTTGTTGGCGGCGTTGATGTCGAGGTTGCGGCCGGGGTTGTGCATGTCGTGATAGTTCTGCGAGGTCCACACGAGATCGAGCGGCTCGGGCGCCGGGATGGTCGTGAAGTTGGTGATGATCACCGACACGTTGCCATAATTGGCGGCGTCGGCCGTGATCGCGGCGACAGGCGCGGCCGGCGGCGGCTGGCCTTCGCGTTGAACCGGCGCGCTGGCGAACACATAGACCTTGCCGGTTGGGCCAACGGCCTTGGAGAGGATGCGGGTCATGTAGCCGCCGCCGGGGATCAGTTCACCGATCTTGTCGCCGGGCTGGACCTCGCCGAACGCGATCATCTCGGCCGGCTTGCGGTTCACATCACGCTCGGTGTCGGCAGCGGGACGGGCGCTGTCGGCGACAGCTGCAACAATG
>NZ_JADYVR010000332.1:0-450 GCF_020193935.1 Bradyrhizobium sp. NBAIM08
GCGCAGCCGTGCGCGCCAGCGCGGGAGGGCCTCGACCAGCCCCAGGCCGCCGGCCAGGTGCCGAGCACGCAGGCACACCCGCGCCTGGTCGCTGCCGGCGGCGCGCGCATGCGACGTCGCGACCGCATCGTCCAGGTGGCCTCCGACGCGCTCGCGCAGGCGCACGGCCTCGGCCAGCAGGCAGGCCTCGAAGGCACCGTTCGCACTCATGGTCGGCTGTGGTCGCGCCTGGGCATGGCCGGATGGTGCCAGATCGTCCGCCCGGCTCCGGTACGATCCGCCCCTCGCTTGCCGGATGGACCCCACGTGTCTTCGATCATCTCCATCAGGAACCTCGGCAAGACCTATGCGTCCGGCTTCCAGGCGCTGAGCGCGGTCGACCTCGAGATCCGCAAGGGCGAGATCCTTGCGCTGCTCGGACCCAACGGCGCCGGCAAGACCACGCTGATC
>NZ_JADYVR010000333.1:0-450 GCF_020193935.1 Bradyrhizobium sp. NBAIM08
GCGCCGCTGTCCAGAACAGGTTGGCATAGGGCAGGAGCAGCGCGAAGGGGATGACGCCGAGGATCGAAAACCAGATGACGAAGCGCGCGCCGAACCGGTCGCCGATCGGCCCGCCGAAGATCACGCCGGCTGCCGAGGCGCCGAGAAACAGGAACAGCAGAAGCTGTGCATCCTGAACGCCGACGCCGAACTTCTCGATGGTGAAGAAGGTAAAATAGCTCGAAAGGCTGGCCAGATAGGCATTCTTCGTGGCGGTCAGGATGATGAGGACGATCAGCGTCCAGATCACCTGGTTGCGGGGCAGCGGCAGGGCCCGGCTCACCGGCTTGCGGCCGGCGGTGCTGCGGCGGTGGCGGGTGTACCAGACGCTGACCCAGGAGAGGACCATGAAGCCGGTCAGCGCAATGATCGAGAACCAGCTGAGGCTTTCCTGTCCACGGGGAATGACAA
>NZ_JADYVR010000334.1:0-450 GCF_020193935.1 Bradyrhizobium sp. NBAIM08
GTGGTTATCACCAACCAGTTTGGGGCGACCACGAGTGCGCCCGTCTCTTTGGTCATCGCGCAGCCGCCCGTGATCCGGCCAGCCGCAAAGCCAGACGGTGCTCTCCGGGACGAATGTGACTTTCGTGGTCGAGCACACCGGCACGGGGCCGTTCACTTACCAGTGGTACTTCGACGGGTTCGACTTCATAACGACCACGAGCAACCAGCTCGACTTGCCGGCTGTCAATTTCTACTACAATGGCCAGATCAGCGTGGAGGTGCGCAATGCCGTGGGCTTCGAGCTGAGCTCAAATGCCGCGCTGGTCGTGCTGTCGCCGCCCTTTCTCGTCACACCCCTGTCGTCGCGCCAGGCGCTGCGTGGCATGGACGTGACGCTCGCGGCAGGTTTGCTGGGCAATACGCCCTTCTACACATCCTGGAGCAGGGATGGTCTGGTGCTTCCTGGAAC
>NZ_JADYVR010000335.1:0-450 GCF_020193935.1 Bradyrhizobium sp. NBAIM08
GAAGGCGGCTTCGAGTTCGATCGCGCCTGGACCTCGGTCCTGAAGCGCGCCGTCTGGACGCTCTGGCAAGCGCTCGACGCGATGGACCGGACGTGGCTGCCGATCAGCAACGACTGGCGCCTGAACGAGCGCCACTACGGCGCGCTGCAGGGCCTCGACAAGAAGGCCACCACGGCAAAGCACGGCGCCGAGCAGACCAAGATCTGGCGGCGCAGCTACGACGTGCCGCCGCCGCCGGTCGGGCTCGACAGCCCCGAGCACCCGATCAACGACGACCGCTACCGGTGGTTGGCCCCCGACGTGCTGCCGGCGACGGAGTGCCTGGCCGACGTCGTCGCCCGGGTGCTGCCGTACTGGTACGACGCGATCGTGCCCCAGCTGCGCGCCGGGCTCGACGTGCTCGTCACCGCCCACGGCAACTCGCTGCGGGCGCTCGTGATGCACCTCGAG
>NZ_JADYVR010000336.1:0-449 GCF_020193935.1 Bradyrhizobium sp. NBAIM08
ACAATTGCGAGAATGGGAAGTATGCTTACAACGGAACAACTTATAGCGACTGGAAAGACGGTGGATGGCCATCCCTTAGTACCTCTGAAACTATTGAACCCTCCAGTAACATCTGCAGCATCAAGATTGCTCAGCTAGTAGGAGAAGAAAAGCTTGCTTCCATGTTTGATAAGTTTGGCTTTGGCGAAGGTGGCACGGCAAGATCTTTTCCAGAAGCTCTTCCAGGTGAGCGTCCTGAAGATGGTAACCAGTTACTCCCTCAAGCAGCTGTTGGACTTGGATTCAGAAGTTCTGCACTTGAAATTCTTCAAGCATATGGAGCGATCGCCAATGGTGGGAAACTCATGGAACCAGTTTCACCTACTGAGAAGCCTAAGGTTTTAAGACAAGTACTTTCTCAGAAGTCTATTACACAGCTGCACAAGCTTCTTCAGAATGCAGTTCTTAAT
>NZ_JADYVR010000337.1:0-449 GCF_020193935.1 Bradyrhizobium sp. NBAIM08
GTATGAGGGACGCGAGGAGGCCGTCGCGGAGACCTACCCGTTGCGCCGGCTGGGGGTGCCGCAGGACGTGGCATCGGCGGCGGGGTTCCTGCTGTCGGACGACGCCGGCTGGGTGACGGGCCAGACGCTGGTCATCGACGGCGGCGTCATGAGCCGCGGCCAGCTCTGACAGTGCTCGCGGTGGCGCGGCGGCGCTGCGGTCAGGCGACGCCGAGCAGCCGGTGAGCGGTCGCCGGATCCCGGCGGAAGTCGGCAGTGGTGGCCCGGTGCGCGATGACGCCGCGGTCCATGACGGCGACGTCGGAGCAGACGGCGAACGCCAGGTGCAGGTCCTGCTCGACCAGGAGTACGGCGACGCCCTCGTCGCGCATTCCGGTGATCGCACCGGCGATCTGGTCCACGATGGCCGGCGCCAGTCCCTCGGAGGGCTCGTCCATGAGGATCAGCCG
>NZ_JADYVR010000338.1:0-449 GCF_020193935.1 Bradyrhizobium sp. NBAIM08
GATCCAGTTCCTTCCGCTGACTCCCCTCGGAGATCCCGGCGGGACGGTTCAGGTCGACGATGGGAGTGGGTCCGTTTCGAAATAATGTTCCCTGATAAGCGGCGGGCAGGTAGCCGTTTCCCCAGACGTTCGCTCCGCCAATGGTCGCGCCCCGCCGGTCTCCCATGACTACAAATCCGGGAAGATCGTTGTTCTCCGTGCCGAGACCATACGTGATCCACGAGCCGATGGAAGCGGAGCCAGGGAACTGATTGCCCGTGAGCGTGTGATAGACCGCGGGACCGTGGTTGTTGTTGTCGACCTTGATGCCGTGAATGAACGCGAGGTCGTCGACGCGGGTGGCTAAATTCGGGAGCAGATCCGACATCCAGCGGCCGGACTGGCCGTATTGCCGGAAGCCCCAGAAGGGCGCGATCACGCGGTTGGGCGCGGCGGAGAAGGTCGCGAGC
>NZ_JADYVR010000034.1:0-2982 GCF_020193935.1 Bradyrhizobium sp. NBAIM08
CGGCGCGATCGGCAATCGGCCGCCGATTGTGCTCCAAAATCACGTCGGCGCCACCAGCCCGCCAACGTGATCAGAGGCGCAAAACTCTAGTTCCGGGTGGTCCAAAGTTCGGTCTCGCTGCACAAAACCCCGAGACTCTAACTGCCGCTGGATGAAAATGCAGTGGCAGGTCACTGGAGGCCGAGCACGACCGTGTTATCGTGCCGCCGCTCGTATCTAAACTGCCACGACTCTCGAACTCCTGAACTGAGGGCTCCACAATGTTTTTAAGCTGCTCGTAGTAGCCACCGTTTGTAATCTGATTGCGGTAGTATTTCGTGACGTGGTGACGGGTGATGTTGTTGGCTTGCAATTCACTCTCAGTGACGACCCGCGCCCCTTCGATGAATTTCATGACATGCCCTCTAACGGGCAGGGAATTAGCTGCGCTCGTCATTGCTACATCTTGTCCTATCGTGATGAACTGCATCCTGACCCGCAGGCCATTTACTCACCGATAGTACCCGGGGAACAATGGATCGAAACCTACCTAACTTGGTGAAGACATTGGAATTATATGCCGACCGAAGCGAGGTCGGCACGTAGCTGCTATCGACAGCAGCGGTGCGTTTCTGAGCTGTGGCTGGATCACTTCCGGACGCTTTTCGGCGCGTCACCGGTCTCGTCCGACGAGTTGATCTGACGCCAATCACCAACGCTCTCGGTTGTTCCAGTAACGATCAGCTTCCCATTCATCCGAGCAATAATCCGGCCGATGCTGGCTTCGGAAGAGGACGTCGGCGGCACATCCGCTCGCTGTACCAATGAGCGAACCGCGGCAGGTAAAGCGTCGTCGCTGCTTTAGTGCCTCCAATAGCGAAGAAAGAGTCTAACGAGTTCCTCCCGTCGCGAAGCTCCGCATGATCTCGGTCGTCAAGATTGAAGCCGAGATAAATCGCGCAGGGTCTCAGAGGATGGCCTTCTCGTCCGCGGACGGGAGCAACAAGTCTGAAAACATCGGCGTGAACTTTCCGAACGTTGCGAGTGTTGTCGCTGGTGAGATCCGGTCGACTTTGACCTTCGCACCCGGTCCGACCGCTTTCGATGATCAGTGCGAATAAAGGCTTCGAGTATGTTCGTATCAATGCTGCGGTTTCGATGGATTCGAGGGGCCTGCTGTGTTCAGTCGCATAAGCATCGAGTTTTCCTCTAACAAGGATCGGAGATCGCAATGGTGAGCCGCACCGTACCTTGTCGGCACGAATGTCAGGCCTGGCGGCCCGACATGTTTCCCCGAGTTCCGGACGATCTTTTCGAGGAGGGGTCCAACAGGTGATCGCGCACAGCCTCCCCTGCCACTCATCTTCAACAGCAATACGTCGTACCCACAATGTCGGGTTCGCAACCAATGTCCAAAGGTCCACGCTGAGGTTCATGTGAGGACGAGCGGATCTGGGCCGCTCGCAAAACTCCAACTGTCGCGTTCCTTACATCTGGGTTCCGGAGAAGGGCCTGCGAGTGTCGCCATCCTCGTTGCCGACCTTCTTCATGGCGCGGCGAGCAACTTGCCGATCTCCGCGTCGCCGTTGGCGGAGATGGTGGCGACCTGGGCGATCTCTTCGTTCGAGGTGACCTTCTTGGAGTTATTCTGGAGGTCTGCAGCAACGGCCTCGATTGCAAGCTCGATGCCACGCTTGAGGTCTAGCGGGTGCGGGGCGACGGCTTCGTTCAATCTCGCTTCCGTGAGCCATCCACGACGCAGCGCGCAGCTGGCCTTGGCCCGGCGACCTCACGGAACCCTCAAGTTCCGTCGAATCGGCAGCCGTGATTCGATCGTCGCATCGCAGGTGGCGATGCGACGCAAGAAGCACAGGGCGACGGGACCCAGCGGTCTGTTCAGGGCCAGACTGACCCGATTGTTTGGCCGGCGCGGTTCGGCTCGGTGGTCAATCAATATGAAGCATGAGCTGGTTCAGCTCGCCGACAAGGTCGATTGGGACTGGATCGACGGCGAGATCGCGCCGCTCTATACCGAGAATGGCCGGCCTGGACTCGCAACCCGCTCCATCATCGGGCCGTTGCTGCTCGAGGACATTTACGGTGCGCGAGCGAGCGGGCCGATTTCGATAATGTCGTAGCTAGGAGGCACGAGGACACCTGCAGGCCGATGGTCACTGCGGCCGCTGCTAGCTCAGAGGCCGCGCCGGCGATGCGGCTAACGTCATCAGTTCATCCGTCGCCCACAACTTCGGTCGCATCCTCATCTGGCTCAGAGAACTTTTGTGCCTCATTCTGGTCAAGCTATCGCGCACGTTCCGCCCTCCCATCCCGCTCATGAGCCTCGTTAACGGAGCACCAAGTAACTCCGTCACGCAGCGACGCGGAACTCTGCAGCGGCTACTTGCACCACTCGGTAATCGTGACTTTGGTCTCGCCAGTCAAGCGCGCCTCAGTCTTGACGGGCCCGAAACTCTCGGCCAGCGTTAGCTTCCGGCCCGCGCGACACCCGCTTTTTCTTTCATTCTGACAATGAGTGTCATATGGCGCCTCAGTCTCGCACATCACACTCGTCATCACCCTGAAGCCAGTACTCACCGGCCTAATGTTGGCTCCGAACATGTCTAATCAGGCCAAGAAGCATTCTCCATTCCTCCTGGCCGAATGTGTCGGTCGCATCGCCTGAGCTCAACGAACTGACGGCGCATGATAAACAGTGCAATCATTCCGGCGCCTAGCTCCGCGATGGCTTGACTGGCCAATACTCCGCTGGAGCCAGAGATGGCCGGGAAAAACAGTACAGCCGGAATGAAGAGATAATGCCTCGCGAAACACACAACCGCGCTGAGACGCGCTCTCCCGAGCGATTGAAGCATCGTCGTGACGACAGTCTCAATACCATACAGTCCAAAAAAGAGATGGAAGACGGTGCAGGCAGAAACGGCAATTTCCCTGACGCTATCGCTATCGCTGAACAGCCCGACCAAAGGACGGACAAAAACCATA
>NZ_JADYVR010000339.1:0-449 GCF_020193935.1 Bradyrhizobium sp. NBAIM08
GCCCGAAGAGCGGCTGACCTTCGACTTCCAGCCCGAGATCGCGCGGCGGATGCGCTATGCCGACCGGCCGGGCAAGTCGGCGGTCGAGCGCTTCATGCAGCATTATTTCCTGATGGCGAAGCAGGTCGGCGACCTCACCGGCATCTTCCTCGCCCATATCGACGAGACCTTCGCCGGGCTCGGGCGGCGCTTCGGCCTGCCGTTGCTGCGCCGCAAGCCGCGCAACCTCGACGGCTTCGTGCTCGATCGCGGCCGGCTCGCCATCCCCACGGACGATTTCTTCGCCGAGGATCCGGTCCGCCTGCTCCAGATGTTCGCGATCGCCGACCGGCATGGCGTCGAGATCCACCCGCTGGCGATGCGCGCGGCAGGGCGCGACGCGCGGCTGATCGACAATGGCGTGCGCCGCGATCCGCGCGCCAACGCCTTTTTCATGGACGTGCTGGCAT
>NZ_JADYVR010000340.1:0-449 GCF_020193935.1 Bradyrhizobium sp. NBAIM08
GGCAGATCGTGATCAGCGGCCGGGGGTGACCGCGGCGACCACCCTACGACCGGTGTCCGGGGCGGGCAACAACGCCCCCCTCACCGGGTTTTACCCAGGTGGGACCGGATGGTGTCGCGGTCGGTCCGGAGAGCCCGCTCGGTCGGGAGGTTGCCCGGGATCGCGCCGATCATCAACACTGCGGGCGGCCGAGCCGAGCAGGAGGCGCCACGTGACCGGTCCCCATCCTCTGGATCCGCTGACCGCGGACGAGATCCGCCGCGTCACCGCACTGCTGCGCCGCGAGCGTCGCGTCGCCCGTCCGCAGTGGCGGATCGCGGCGATCGAGCTGCGCGAGCCGGCGAAGGAGGTCGTGCGGGCGCACCGCCCCGGTGATCCGGTCGAGCGGGTGGCCCGGGCGATCGTGTGGGACACGAGCGACGGGTTGGCCTACGTCGCGGTGCTTTCCC
>NZ_JADYVR010000341.1:0-449 GCF_020193935.1 Bradyrhizobium sp. NBAIM08
GACATGCACACGGGTATGGTGGATAGCCTTGCCGATGGGCACGCTGCCTTTGATCGCCTTCTCATCATCGATCGGATAGCAACAGGTGAAGGTCGTATTCTCCGTTGGTCCGTAGCCGTTGATGAGAACCCCAGGTCCTAGGACCTTCAATGCCTTTTTCACATGGGGTACGCTCAGCACATCACCACCGGTCAGGATATGTCGCAAGCCCCGCAATCGGTCCACATGTTCATCGACCAGAACGTTGAACAGACCGGCTGTAAACCACCCCGTAGTGACACCTTTTTCGCGGATCGTATTGGTGATCTCCAGCAGGGTCGGTTTCAATTGTGGTTGCAGCACCAGTCGGCCACCGTTCAGCAGTGCACCCCAGATCTCCAGCGTGCTGGCATCGAAGCTGATATTGCTCAGTTGCAGGAATGTGAGCTCAGGACCGAACGGTAGGAAAT
>NZ_JADYVR010000342.1:0-449 GCF_020193935.1 Bradyrhizobium sp. NBAIM08
ACCCCATCCCCCCCGAGGTCCTGGGCGTGCACGTAGCCGTTGTGCTGCTTGGCCTCCAACCGGATCACGTGCAGCACCGCGTTGATCAGGGCCAGGTGGGTGAAGGCCTGAGGGAAGTTGCCCAGATGCTGGCCGGTGTGGGCGTCGATCTCCTCGCCGTACAGGTTGAGGGGCCCGGCGAACGACAGCAGCTTGGCGCACAGCTTGCGGGCCCGGTGGTACTCGCCGATCTCGCACAGGGCCGACACCAGCCAGAACGAGCAGATCGTGAACGACCCCTCCTCGCCCTCGAAGCCGTCGTCGGTCTCCTCCACCTTGTAGCGCAGCACCAACCCGTGCACGGTCAGCTCGTCGGCGACGGCCAGCACCGTGGCCCGGATCCGCGGGTCGTCGGGGGGCAGGAACCGGAGCAGCGGTGCCAGCAGCAGCGAGGCGTCCAGGGCCTTGCT
>NZ_JADYVR010000343.1:0-448 GCF_020193935.1 Bradyrhizobium sp. NBAIM08
GCCACGTACGGTGGGGACGTGACGGAGGCGACACGCACCGCCGACGGCGAGGCCGTTCCCCCGGGCGGCAGCCCCGACGTGGACATCGCTGCCATCGGGGCCGGCATCGCGGCCAACATCGCCCGCGTGGTCCAGGGCAAGGACGACGTCGTCCGGCTGGCCATGGTGGTGCTGCTCGCCGAGGGCCACCTGCTCATCGAGGACGTGCCGGGCGTCGGGAAGACGACCCTGGCCAAAGCACTGGCCGGCTCGGTGGACGCGACCGTGCGACGGATCCAGTTCACGCCCGACCTGCTGCCCAGCGACATCACCGGTGTCTCGATCTACAACCAGGAGCGCCGCGAGTTCGAGTTCAAGCCGGGCGCGATCTTCGCCAACATCGTGGTCGGTGACGAGATCAACCGCGCCTCCCCCAAGACGCAGTCGGCCCTGCTCGAGTGCATGGAGG
>NZ_JADYVR010000344.1:0-448 GCF_020193935.1 Bradyrhizobium sp. NBAIM08
AGTTCCAACGTGCGCACATAGGAGGCTTCGATGACGACGGCGGCCTGCACCTGTTTTTGAAGCTTGGTCAGATTGCTGACGATCTGGAAGAAAACAATGCCGGTCACCAGCAATTCCGGCAGGTCGAATCAAAAAGCACATAAGACGCGTAGATGAGCGCGCCCGTCATAATGTTGACCAGGGCATCACTCCCCTGCAAGACACCTTGCTTTGCAAGCTGGATGGTTATCAGGGTGCGCTTGATGCGTTTAAGGAGGCCTGAAAGGCCCTGCACGAGCGACCCATAGCGGTCCATGGATTTCAGGGCCTTGATGTTGTTCAGCATGTCCACCATGTCCACCGTCAGGTTGGAGACACGGTCACGCTGCTTGTAGCCCGCCTGCCTTGAAATCCGGACGAGCGTGTTCATCGCGAGAGCCAGGACAAGCCCGGCCATGCCACCCAAAAG
>NZ_JADYVR010000345.1:0-448 GCF_020193935.1 Bradyrhizobium sp. NBAIM08
GTGGCGGCCACGGCCGAGGTGGTCGACGACCTGCGCGCTCGCGCCGGGCAATGCGGCCGGGAGCTGCGGTTCGGCTTCCGCGCCCACGTGATCGTGCGGGAGACCGAGGACCAGGCCCGGGCCGCCGCCCGCCACCTCGTCGCCGCCCTCGACGATGAAGTCGGCTCGGCCATCCGGTCGCGGTCGCTCGACACCACGTCGGTCGGGGTCGCCCGCCAAACCGATCTGCGCGAGGGCGCCGACGACGAGGGCTACGCCGAGCGCCACCTGTGGACCGGGGTGGGCCGGGCCCGGTCCGGTGCCGGAGCGGCGATCGTGGGCGACCCCGACCAGGTCCGCGCCACCCTCGACGCCTACCGGGGCGCCGGCGTCGACGCCTTCATCTTGAGCGGCTACCCCCACCTGGGTGAGTGCGACCGCTTCGCCCGCCTGGTGCTCGACGACTACC
>NZ_JADYVR010000346.1:0-448 GCF_020193935.1 Bradyrhizobium sp. NBAIM08
CTCCGCCGATCTGCCGATGCGATCCAGGTAACCCGCACCCTCCGCTCCGAGTTGGTCCCTGAATTCGCTGCGCAAGACGTTGGAGAATCCCTGCATCGAACGCAGCGGCGCGCGCATGTCGTGAACGATGCTGTAGGAGTAGGCTTCCAACTCGCCGATGGTTTCAGTGAGCTTGGCCGTTCTCTGCCGGACGAGCGTTTCGAGGTGCTCGGCGCGTGAACCCAATTGGGCGTGCGCTTCCGCGAGCTTGGCCTGCGCCTCGCGCAAGTCCGTCACGTCCGTGTTGGTCCCAAACCAGCGGACAACGTTTCCCTGTTCATCACGAATCGGCACTGCGCGGGAAAGGAACCAGCGGTATTGGCCGTCCTTGCCCCGCAGCGGAAATGTGTCTTCCCACAGTTCGCCGGCTTCCGCCGAACGCTGCACGCGCGCGAGAACTCGTTCGATG
>NZ_JADYVR010000347.1:0-448 GCF_020193935.1 Bradyrhizobium sp. NBAIM08
CGGTGCCGCCGGCACCCTGCTGCTCACCCATCAGGGCCTGATCATCAAGGTGCTCGGCGTCTTCACCATCGTGCTCGGCCTGATGTTCACCGGAGTGCTGGCCCGGGTCCCGCTGCTCAGCCGCTCGTTCCGCCTGGACTTCCAGCCCCGCCTCGGGGTCGCCGGCGCCCCGCTGCTGGGCGTGCTCTTCGGAGTCGGCTGGACCCCGTGCATCGGTCCCACCCTCGCCGCAGTCCTTTCCCTGTCGTTCAGCACCGGCGGCGCGGGCCGCGGCGCGCTGCTGTCGTTCGCCTACAGCGTCGGCCTCGGACTGCCGTTCCTGCTGGCCGCCCTGGGAGTCCAGCGCGCCTTCAAGGTCTTCGCGTTCGCCCAGCGGCACGCCCGCCGGATCATGCAAGTCGGCGGATTGCTGCTGATCGTTGTGGGCATCATGCAGGTCAGCGGCATC
>NZ_JADYVR010000348.1:0-448 GCF_020193935.1 Bradyrhizobium sp. NBAIM08
AACCCGTCGACTCATTACGCTCACCGGTCCTGGTGGGGTGGGCAAGACCCGGCTTGCGGCTGCCCTGGCCGACAGGCTCGGCGGCGACTTCTCCGACGGCGTCGTCGTTGTTCCGCTGGCTGCTGTGGCTGAGGCGGTGGATGTGCTCGGCACCATCGGCCGCGCCATGGAGATCCCCGGAAGTGATCAAGGCGACGCGTTGGCCGTCATCACCCGGCACTTGGGCCGGTCCCGGGTGCTGCTGCTCTTGGACAACTTCGAGCATCTGATGAGTGCGGCACCGACGATCAGCCAGCTCGTCGCCAGCTGCCCGGCACTGACGATCCTGGTCACCAGCCGCTCACCGCTGCGGGTGCGCGGCGAGCACGAACTGCCGGTCGGGCCGCTCGAGCTGCCGCCCCGGGACGTCACCTCACCGGAACAGCTCGCGGAGTGGCCGGCGGGTGCC
>NZ_JADYVR010000035.1:0-2713 GCF_020193935.1 Bradyrhizobium sp. NBAIM08
GCGATCTTCGCCTTCAGCGCCGCGTCGATCTTCCGTCTCGTCTTCTTCGTCATCGTCCGCTCCGTTTACCAAACGGAACGGCTACATTCCAACTAGGCTTCCGGTCCCAAATCCGGGGGCCACTTCACAGATCGCATGCAGCTTCGAAACGCGGAAAAGAACGCCATGGCGAACATCAATCTTAATTCCGAATCTCTTGCAGGTGCACGCGCCGGACAGCGGGCCATCACCGCCCTAAAAGTCATTGAACGGAGAGCGCTGGCCCCGAGACGCCGAGGTTTCCAGATGATACGCGGAATGAACCCGATGGCGCGGATGGTCGCAGCAACGAGGCGCGCACTCGCCATGTACGATCTCGACCGGTGCTGCGCAATCTGGTGGCTCTATTGTCTCCATTTCGGATTCACCGGCGACGTGATGTTGGGGCTCGCCGCGGTCTCGGTTGCCCACGAGAGATCCCGCTGCGGAATTTAGAAATCGTGCATCGAGCGCATCCCAGCCCGATGGCGCGCGCAATCGACTTTGAATCGAGTTCGTCCGGAGCAGGCAGCGGCGTCAGCAAGCCCGTCTTTGCTCATTCTCGGCGGACGATGGTATCTCCCCGGGGATGAATCTGAGCGATCAGCTACGCCCTCAGTCTACCCTATCAGTCCAAGGCCGATTTCTCGTTAATACCCACCAGGCATTTCGTGTGAACAGCCCTCAAGGCAAAGCCGGTGCGTTAGCCTCTCGATCTCCTGGCTAACTTCATTGGCAGTGCGGATGCGGATAGGGAGGACATCGAGTAAGAAATCCGACACCGGCTGTGACGGTTCGGTGAAGAGCGGCGGTCTGGCGGCAGCCCCACCCACCGGCGCTGACTGAGCATCGTCTCGCATCTGCTGCGGTGTGTACGGCAGATCAACGAAAGAGTTGAGTGCTCGTCGAGGCGAACGCTGCGCTAGGCGTCTCCCCTGAACAGGTGGGTGGGGCTGCCGCCAGACCGCCGCGGTTCACCGGACCATCGGACGCGCCATCCTGCCAATCCTCGTCGAGTCGGTATCCGATGTCCTCAAGCTCCTGGAGTACGCCCGACCGCCCGACGAAGAACGCGGGTTTACCGGCGGGGCTGAGCACCGGCGCTGACTGAGCATCGTCTTGCATCTGCTGCGGTGTGTACGGCAGATCAACGAAAGAGTTGAGACCGCGGTAGATGTCTGATGACTGAGCTGGCGCGTCTGATGGTTCGGTGAAGAGCGGCGGTCTGGCGGCAGCCCCACCCACCGGCGCTGACTGAGCATCGGAGCTGATCCTATTATGGATAGGCTTTCCAGAAGCTGACGAGGCCGTCGCTCGTGAGGCAATGCATCGCGACATCTGCAGAACGAAACGGCCCTGCGGCTCTCGATCGTCGTGGGGCTTCATGGGTTTCAGGACCCGCCTTCCTCCCGGCCGATGAAGTCTTGCGGCGGCATGGGAGCCGACGACTGGTCATTGCTCGGGTTGCAAAACGGCATACCGGCGGCGCCGCAGGTGCACGCACGGGTGCCAAGCCACGGTTGATCCGAATCGTTCTCGCAAATCCGCCTTCCGCGATTCGTTCCTCGTTCATTCGCTCTCTCATCGGCTATTCACCAAGGAGAGGGTAATCCTTTTCGCCGAAGGGGCTCATGGCGCGAGCTTGTATTCACCCCCGACTTTCATGGCGAGTTTGATCTGAGCTATTTGGAGTTAAAATGACGAGGTCCAGATCGATTATTTCCGCCGCGGCTCAGGCCGCGGCGGAATTTTTGGCCTGAAACCGATACAGGAAGTCCGCCGCCCGCTGGACGAAGTTTGAAGATCGCGCGTTTGTCGTTCTTCAGCACCTTGATCTAAGAGGGCATATAGGAGGCGTGCCCCTCCCTCACCTCCGGTATCAGGCCCAATCGGCGGACAGAAAGGCCGCGCCAAGCTCTGCGACCAACTTTTCCATGGCATAGCCTTCATCGCCGAAGCGCTTGCGGCCGAACTCGCGATTCAGGCGGCTCTCGTGGCGGTATGTAGTGTCCAACGCCACTCATTGCGCGCGTCGCGGCAGAATGGAAGTACGTGGCCCTCACCTTTTCAGGTGATGTACCGACCTTCGCCAGAGTACCCGCGAAACTTGTCGGAGATAGCAGCGGGATTGGTCGGGGCAAGATGTAGAAACAGTGCGGGCGCGGCTCGGTGCTAACCGACCCGGGGGCTGAAGCCAGGCCAACTAGTCCCTACCACATCCGCACTGCCGTTGAGACTAGCGGAAAAGTGACTCGGCGCCGATCGATCTGGAGCGATAACGCTGTCCCTGTCACATCCCGTTAATCCCAAGGGCTCTGTATCTGTCATAGCTTACCGCAAGCTGACAGGCCTTTTGCGCAGTCGGTCAATAATAATGGGCTATCAACACCCCTCAATCCGCCACGGAAATTCCTGCAACCACTCAGACGTGCTCTCTGTGCTGTCAGTCGTCACGACTTCAGGATCACCCGGACGGTTTAGGCTGCTGATCAGTGAGACATTGTCGGTTGAGGACCACACCATCGTAGATTGTCGGGCGACATGGGAAATTGCCCCCCATATTGCCTCGCTAAAAATGTTACCGGACAACTTCCCTGTCGTGTCTGGGGCGGAGCTGCCGAATCAGATCGGTGGCGGCTATGGCAGGGAAGATCAGCATGCGCGCAAAGCGCGAGATCACATCAGCGCTGGCCGA
>NZ_JADYVR010000349.1:0-448 GCF_020193935.1 Bradyrhizobium sp. NBAIM08
CCGAACTTGAGCGCTGGGCCGTTGGCCTGAAGTCAGACCTTGCCTTGTTGCTTGACCTGCCCATCGCAGCGGGGCTTGCCCGAGCGCGCGCTCGTGGCGGCACTGCTGATCGAATTGAAGTGGAATCGCATGCATTTTTTGAACGCGTGCGGGAGAGCTATCGCCAACGCGCGCAGGCGGACCCCAAGCGCTGGCGGGTGATTGATGCTTCACAGTCGATGCCTGCGGTCGCGGCTGCAGTGACTGAAGCCGTGCTCGCGCTGGCCAATTCGCAATGAGTACAAGGTCGATGAGCACAAGCTCGATGAGTACACGCTCGATGAGTACCACTCGAGGCACATCGGCGCCATGAACGAGACGTTGACGCCGTGGCAGCAGCGGGCGTGGAGCAACATCGGCGGCTCGCTAGCGGCGGGGCGATTGGGGCATGCGCTGTTGTTGGTAGGCC
>NZ_JADYVR010000350.1:0-448 GCF_020193935.1 Bradyrhizobium sp. NBAIM08
TGCCCGACCGCATAACGGCCTTTTTCATGCAGTAGTCCCTGCTCGCCAACAATTTCGTATACCGAGATGTGGTGAGATTTTTGCCCGGCGGCAATCAGATACTTGCCGCTGTGATCAACATTGAAGCCGCGCGGCTGGGTTTCCGTTGGCTGGAAGCCTTCTTTACTCAACACGCTGCCATCTTCCGAAACGCTGAAAACGGTAATCAGGCTGGCGGTACGGTCGCAGGCGTATAAATGGCGACCATCCGGGGTGATATGAATATCAGCCGCCCAACGGGTGTCGGAGAAGTTTTCCGGCATCATATCCAGCGTCTGGACACATTCGATATTACCGTGCGGATCTTTCAGTTCCCAGACATCCACTGAGCTGTTTAACTCATTGACGCAATACGCATATTGTTCGTTTGGATGGAATACCATATGACGCGGGCCGGCCCCTTCAACGG
>NZ_JADYVR010000351.1:0-448 GCF_020193935.1 Bradyrhizobium sp. NBAIM08
AATCGTTGCCGAGCATGGCGCGGCGAACGAGCGGAATCGGCGGGCCGCCGTAGCTCAAGAACGTGTCGTGAAATTCCTTCCACGCGCTGCGCCCGCCGCGCGTCGCGGTCCAGTCGTCGCGCAGCTTGCGGATCATCAGCTTGCCGAGCGTGTAGTTGAGGTACGCCGGGTCGTACGTGCCGCGCGCGGCCTGCTGGCGCGCGTTTCCTTCGTCCTGAAAGCACTCGTCGCGGAACAGCTCGTACGACTGCTGTTGTGTCATGGCGCGCGTGTGCAGGCCGAGAGCCGACACGTAGCGGCAGTTGCGCAGCAGCGCGTTGGAAAGCTGGCCGATGTGCGACTCGGCATTACCGCTCTCGAACCCGGCTTCGAAGACGAGCTCTTCCGCGTAGTGCCCCCAGCCTTCGGCGAACGCGTAGCCGACGAATACGCGGCCGAACAGCGACGG
>NZ_JADYVR010000352.1:0-448 GCF_020193935.1 Bradyrhizobium sp. NBAIM08
CTCGAGGCGGGTCAGCCCGTCGCGCGCATCCCGCAGCTCGTCGTCCATCGTCGTCGCTTAGTCGTCTTTGTCTTTGTGGACGCGCGCCGACGGCAGCGGCTCGGGCTCGGCCTTCTCGCTCTTGTCGGCCGGGCCGGTCGCCTTGGCATCGGCGCCGAGCATCTTTTTGATCACCGGGGCAACCGCGAACAGGGCGCCTGCCATGACGAGCGACGCGATGATGAGGAAGATGACCAGGAAGCGGTAACCGTTCGCCTCGGAGATCGCGGTCGCACGACCGGCGAGGTAGATGCCGATCGACGTCCCGAGGAACCACGTCCCCATCACCATGCCCGCGAGCCGCTGCGGCGCGAGCTTGCTCATCGACGACAGACCGACCGGCGAGATGCACAGCTCGGCGCACGTGTAGAAGAAGTAGAGGCCCATGAGGTAGCCGCCACTGACGCGG
>NZ_JADYVR010000353.1:0-448 GCF_020193935.1 Bradyrhizobium sp. NBAIM08
CCCAACGGCGGGCTGCGGTCGACCGACTTCTTCATGGACGAGCCGTCCGTGATGGGCACCGAGAACGCGCTGATGGCCGCGGCGTTCTTCCTTCCGAAACGGATTCGGCGGCGGTTGAAGGTGATTGGGCGCTAGGCTACCTTTCGCCATGGCGACCAGAAATCGACTCACTTCACGGCCCGCGACCCAGGATAAAGCTGGGAGCGGGCCGTTGCGCATTGAGGACAACGGTGCGGCTGGGGCCGCCCGCGTCCGCGACGACGTCGCGTTGACCTTCGATGACGTTCTTCTCGTTCCCCGACATTCGCTCACGCACCCCAAGGACGTGACCGTCGCGTCGCGCTTCACGCGAGGCATCGAGCTGCGGATTCCGCTCGTCTCCGCAGCGATGGACACCGTCACCGAATCGGACATGGCCATTGCCATGGCGCGCGCGGGCGGGATCGGC
>NZ_JADYVR010000354.1:0-448 GCF_020193935.1 Bradyrhizobium sp. NBAIM08
GTCGACCCGGACGCCGTGGCGCCCGAGCAGCTCGAACCCGCCGTCGGCCTGCAGGTCGAAGGTGACCAGCCCACCGCTCTGCGGGACGTACGCCGCATCCTCGGCGTAGAGGCGTACCTCGATCGCGTGCCCCCGGGACGTCATACGGTCGGCGGAATCGGTTGCCCCCTCCGTCTGACGTCCGGTGAGGCGCCGGCCCTCGGCGATGGCGAGCTGCGCCTCGACCAGGTCGACGCCCGTGACCAGCTCGGTGACCGGGTGCTCGACCTGGATGCGGGCGTTGACTTCGATGAAGTAATAGTTGTTGTCCTGATCGACGATGAACTCGCAGGTACCGGCGTTGTAATAGCCAGCGGTCTGGGCCAGCCGCACCGCCGCCTTACAGAGTTCCTCGCGAACCTTCTGCGGCAGGTTCGGCGCCGGGCTCTCTTCGATCAGCTTCTGGTGC
>NZ_JADYVR010000355.1:0-447 GCF_020193935.1 Bradyrhizobium sp. NBAIM08
GATCGGCCGTCAACAGTCGGCCGATCTGCGCGGTGACGCCGAGCGTGTCGAAGAAGCGGCCGCTGACGAACAATCCCTGGGCGTTGCGCGTCTCGCCACCGGAGCTGAGGTTGAAGCGCGGGTTGCCCCAGGCGGCGACACCGACCAGCACGTCCTGGTGATCGCGGACGTACTCCCACACGGGATTGGTCAGCGTCGTGCTGACGGCGCGCGGGCTATCCAGCCCGAGAATCACGAGCCGATCCGGCTCATAGACCGGCAGCGGCTTCAGCATGAGGGCGTTGACCAGCGAGAAGATCGCCACATTGGCGCCAATCCCCAGGGCCAGGGACAGCAGCGCCACGCCGCTGACGACGGGCGCCTGCCGCATCTGTCGAAGGGCGAAGCGAAGATCACGTCCGAGCGAAGACACGAATCCCATGCGCGTTTTGACGTACTCTAGCGCGC
>NZ_JADYVR010000356.1:0-447 GCF_020193935.1 Bradyrhizobium sp. NBAIM08
CGTCGACGGTGTGGCCGATGGGCGCTCGGCGCTGATCCAGAAGCTGCACCACGCCATCACCGACGGGGTGGGCTCCATCCAGATCGCGCTCACCCTCTTCGACCTCGAGCGCGACCCCGGCGATCCAGGAGCTCAGCCCGACGCGCCCGAGTCCCACGTGTTCGGCTCGGTGGAGCGCCTGACCGACGCGGCGAGCTACGTCGGACGCCGGGGCGTCGGTTCCCTCCAGCGCTCGGCCGGCACGGTCGCGGGCGGCGTGCGCGGTGCCCTCGCCGACCCGGTGCGCGCCGCCCGACGACTCTCCGACACCGTGAGCTCCGTGGGCCGTCTGCTCGCGCCCGCCACCCAGCAGCTCAGCCCCGTCATGGGGGACCGCTCGCTGAGCGTCCGGTTCTCCACCCTGGTACGCCCGCTGGACGACCTGCGCGCGGCGGCCAAGGCCGCTGA
>NZ_JADYVR010000357.1:0-447 GCF_020193935.1 Bradyrhizobium sp. NBAIM08
GTATTGCATATTATTTATCTGTTGTTCAACGAAGGATACTACTCAACAACGCAAAATCAAACATTACGAAAAGACTTATGCCTGGAGGCGCTACGTTTAGGTTTATTGTTAGTTGATTACGATAAAACAAACATCCCTAAATTGAATGCGCTGCTGGCGCTGATGTGTTTTCATACATCCAGATTAGTGGCAAGGCAGAATAGTAATAACGATATGATTTTGTATGAAGACCAGGATGAAACACTCTGGAATACCGGATTAATAGACCAAGGCAATCGTTTTTTAGAAAATTCGGCACAAGGCAATGAGATAAGTTCATATCATTTAGAAGCAGGTATTGCTTTCTGGCATTGCCGGAAAGAGGATACAAAAGAAAAATGGGAGTCTATTTTGTACCATTACGATTTACTGCCGCAAATAAATTATTCGCCAAATGTTGTCCTTAAC
>NZ_JADYVR010000358.1:0-447 GCF_020193935.1 Bradyrhizobium sp. NBAIM08
CCACAGCACTCTCGCGGAGATGGTGAATGCCCTGCACCCTGACCCGAAAAGCTCGCCACAACCCCAAAATCAGTTGAGGGCAGGCAGACCGCCAGGTTGATGACAGCGAAGCGACGGAGCACGGGCACAACTTGCCGCTGAGCACCGGAGGCCCCGAACTCGCAGTCGACGCGTGCGTGGGCAAATCACCCCATGTCACTCGAAAAGCGCAGCCTCCGGTACAGCGGTTCCGGTCGCCCTGCGGCGACTAGAGCTTGACCCGACGCCAGGGGGCTGCTCCTCGTCACCGGGCGTTGCCAAGGTGCAGAGCGGCTTGCTTGGTCAATTGACGTTGCTCAAAAGCGTTTTGCCATTTTTCGTGTCTGCTTCCTCGACCATCACGGGGCATCGTGTTCTCCTATCGGCGGCGGCGGGTTGATTGATCGGCAGGTCATGGATCAGGAAGAC
>NZ_JADYVR010000036.1:0-2301 GCF_020193935.1 Bradyrhizobium sp. NBAIM08
TTCAATGCTTTGATGCTCCGCCATGCACCAATCTTGAATTGATCGATGTATCTCATCTCACCTCCTCCGAGGCTGAGGAGCTCATCGCACAGTTTCGGCGAACGGAGCTGAAAGACAATTTCGATCTCGGACAGGGCCACTTGTTTCGCGCGCGCATGGTCCGGCTTGGTCCTGACAATCATCTCATATTGATCACCGCTCATGAAATCATCCTCGATGCCTGGTCGATTTCTGTTCTGCTCAGAGATCTTCAGCAAAGGTACGTAGATGCCGTGGCGTTTTGCCCAGAGAACCGTGCGTCACTCTCGGGCTACGCGGCGTGGGAAAAACAACACGTTTCTCCAGAGGCGCTGGAGAACCAACGTCACTATTGGCGTCGTCAAATTGGTGATGATCCGCCAGCGCTTTCGCTTGGAAGGGCGCGCCCGCAAACAAATTCATACCGCGGCGCCTCGCATCCAGTGCTGCTTGGCAGTGATCTCTCCAGTCGCGTAAGAGAATTTGCGCGCCGAAACAGCTGCACCACGTCGACAACACTGCTGGCGTGCTTCAAGCTGCTGCTACGAATGTATAGCGGTGAGGACGACATTGTCGTCGGCATACCACACGCTGTACGGGATCAACCTGGCAGCGCCGACATCGTCGGCTTTTTCCTGAATATGCTACCGATCCGTGCCGCGATGGATGCCGGTCAGTCCTTTGCTGCTCATGCCACGCGCATCCAGGGCCTGGTCAGCGATGCTATCGCAAATTCGGCCTATCCATTCGGATGGATGGTCAAGGACACAAGGTTATGTCGCGAACCGGGGCGATCACCGATCTTCCAGGTCATGTTCAACATGTACTCCGAAGCTGCCGAGCCACTTGGTCAAGACGAGTTGGCTCTGACATTCCGCGAATACGACACAGGCTATGTCAAATTCGACCTAACATTGTACGCGCAAGATCAGGGCGATGAAATTGCGCTCCAGCTGGCGTATGCAGAAGACATATTTTCGAGTGATCTAGTTGTTCGCATGGCCAATAATCTGCGCTGTCTGATTGCCGCCTGCGTTGACAAACCGCTTGCGCCCATTGAGGAGCTGAGCTGCCTCAGCGCGTCAGACGTCACTCTACTGAACTCGCTGGAAGGATCCAGGCAGCCATATGACTCTGAATGTCTGCTTGTTGAAGCTTTCGAGCAGATCAGTGTCTCCAATCACAGCAAGGTAGCATATTTTGGCGAGTTCGGGGAAGTCACATTCAGCCAGCTGCGTGAGCGCGTAGCAGCTATCAGGTCCTTCCTGCTGGATTTGGACGTGGGCGCTGGCGATATGGTCGGCATGCTTGTCGACCGGTCGCCTGACGTTGCCGCTGTTATGCTGGCGGCGCGAGCTTTGCACTCTATTGTCGTGCCGATACCGCCAGATTATCCCCCTGATCGGATCCAACATATCCTGCGAGATAGTCAGGCAAAGGTGTTGGTTCACGCAAATACCACGGAGACTGGCTTTGACATACCTTCGATTTCTCTATTGACGTTAGACAGGTGCAGGGCGCTGACGGATAATTTCGAATCCAGCGACTCACCCTCAGATCACCAAATTGCGAATCTTATATACACGTCGTCCTCAACAGGGCGGGCGAAGGGGGTTCTTATTCCGGAATCGGCCATTCTCAATCGGCTGAACTGGATGTGGCGACGCTTTCCCTTCAATAGTACCGACGTGATGGTTGTCCAGAAGTCCGCTTCCCTTGTTGCGTCCGCTTGGGAGTATTTTGGTGGGCTTCTGAGAGGTGTGCCCACGCTGATCCTCACCCAAGGGCAGGTGCTAGATCCGGATCTGTTGTTGTGCAGTTTGGCAAAACATCGTGTGACACGCTTTTTTGCCTCTCCGCCACTCCTGTCCGGTATCATTGGGTCCCAGGAACGGCAACCGCAAAGGACCGCCTTGAGATTGGTCACAAGCAGCGCCGAACCGATGCCTTCCTCGCTGCCTGCTCGCTGGCGCGGGTCTTTTCCGGGCGTGCCCTTGTGGAACTTCTATGGTGCGACGGAATGTGCGTCCAATGCAGCCGTGCACGAAACATCGGATGCGGATGGCAACTCGGCGCTTATCCCAGTGGGACGGCCAATCGACAACGTAAAACTCTACGTGCTCGATGCACGATTGAAGAGAGTGCCTGTTGGAGCCTCCGGCGAACTGTGCATCGCGGGCCGCTGTCTGAGCGCTGGGTATTGGCAGGATCAAGATCGGACTGACCGCTGTTTCCTGCCGAATCCGTATGATGGCGGACAATACGATGTGCTTTATCGAAGTG
>NZ_JADYVR010000359.1:0-447 GCF_020193935.1 Bradyrhizobium sp. NBAIM08
GTGCCTGGAGTACTGCGCCTGGATCCTCGAGCATCCGGGCACCACCGCTCAGGCGATGGGCACGGCGTTGGCGGTGGCGGAGGGCACCCGCCGCTCCAACGTGAGTCGGCTGCGGAGCTGGTTGGGTGCGGACGAGGCGGACCAACCCTATCTCCCGGACGCCTACAGCGGCCGGATCGTGCTGCACCCCGCGGTGAGCTCGGACTGGCAACGCCTGCAGATCCTCACCGGGCGCGGGGTGAACAGGACGAGCTCGAGCGGTCTGGAGGCCGCCCTCCAGCTCGTCCGCGGTGCTCCCCTTGCCGACGCGGCCCCGGGGCAGTGGCACTGGGCGGAGGGCCTGCGCACCGACATGATCTCGGTCATCCGCGACATCGGCGTCGAGCTCGCTGACCGTGCGCTCGCCGATTCCGATGTCGAACTGGCACGCTGGGCCGCCGCTCGGGC
>NZ_JADYVR010000360.1:0-447 GCF_020193935.1 Bradyrhizobium sp. NBAIM08
CGCCGAATGCTGCGGCGCTGGCCAGGAGGTTCATGACGACCGCCTTCACCGGCACCAGGACCGAGCGGAAGACCATCATCAGGAGCACGAACGACGTGAGCAGCACACCGCCGAAGAAGAGCGGCAACCTCGACGCGACGCCCTGGGTGGTGTCGACGTTGGCCGGCACCACGCCGCCGAGGTCGACAGTGAGGCCGGTGTCGATGGTGGCCGCCGGGATGGCATCGTCGCGGAGCACCTTCACGAGGTTCTGCGTGTCCGCGTCTTGAGGTGAGGTCGTGGCGGTCAGCGTCAACAGGGCCGTGTCGCCCGTGGGGTTCAGGGTCGCGGGACCGACGTAAGCCACGCCGGCCACCGACGTCAGCGCCGTTCCGAGAGAGTCGGCGGCCCCGAGCAGGTCGCTGCCGGACGGACCCTGGACGGTGAGCAGCATGGGTGCTGCGTATC
>NZ_JADYVR010000361.1:0-446 GCF_020193935.1 Bradyrhizobium sp. NBAIM08
CGCCATCGCCCGGCTGCTCGCCGTCGCTGCCCTGGTCGCGATGGTCGTCACGCTCGTCGTCCAGCTCGGGGGACCGGGGCCGCTGTCGCTGCTCGGCGGCGTCGACCGCACCAACTTCCTGTACCTGTCGACGTTCACCCGCTCGAGCGGCCTGCTGCTCGGCGCGGCGGCGGCGTTCGTGTGGCGACCGGGCCGGCGACCGACCGGCACCGGCGGCGATCCCGGCCGGGTGCTCGACACCGCCGGCGGGGTGGCGCTCGCGGCGCTCGCCTGCGCGGCCGCCTCGGCAACGCTGACGGCCGCCTACGTCTACCAGTGGCTGCTGCCGCTCGTGTCGGTGCTGGCGCTGGTCCTCGTCCTCGTCGCTGTGCACCCGTCGTCGCGGATCGTGCGACCGGCGCTCGGCTGGGCCCCCCTCGTCGCCATCGGTCGCCGCAGCTACGGCC
>NZ_JADYVR010000362.1:0-446 GCF_020193935.1 Bradyrhizobium sp. NBAIM08
GCCCTGGTCGTGCGGACCGATGCTCTCGCCACGACGATTGAAGACCTGGCTCAGGCGCCGGTCGTCAATCGCGCTGGACTGGTCGTCCGCGTCGCAGATGTCGCCACCGTTGAACTTGGTCAAGCTCCACGCCTCGGCGGAGGCAGCCGTGACGGCCACGAAGCCGTCCTTGGGACTGCCTTGATGCTGGCGGGAGGCAACAGCCGGACTGCCGCTCAGGACGCTGCCGAACGCCTCGACCAGATCCGGCAATCGCTGCCTCCGAGCGTGGAAGCGGTCGTCGTCCTGGATCGCAGCGCACTGGTCAACTCGACCATTCAAACCGTCGCTCGAAACCTTTCCGAGGGCGCGTTGCTGGTGGTCGTCGTGCTGTTCCTGCTTCTTGGGAACATTCGGGCAGCGACCATTACCGCGCTCATGATCCCGATCTGTTTCCTCTTCGCGGT
>NZ_JADYVR010000363.1:0-446 GCF_020193935.1 Bradyrhizobium sp. NBAIM08
CCCGTATCGCGCGCGCACACGCGGGCCCGGTCTTCGGAATGTGAGATGTCGGCGCCGCGGCGAAATATCGCCGGTAACGTGTCTCCTGCGTCCCCGTCACTGCATTCGGTCCCGATCGAAGCGGGAAAACGGTGCTTCACCTCGTGGAGCAGTCGGTCACCAACATCTTGAATTACACTGTTGATGTGCAGCTTGCTTGGCACGTGGTGAATAAAGAAGATTAGGACTGCGATCGAACAAATTGCGAGCAGCACGGCCACGAGCAAGGCCAGGTTGGGGACGAAGCCTGCGCCGTACGACTCTTCGGGCGAGCGGACGGTACGCAAAACGATCAGGCAATAAATAAAGGTCGAGATGAACGTGCCGAGCGTCACTTGATTGCCACGATCGCGCATGAAATTACTAAGCAATCGAGGACCATATTGTCCTGACGCGTAGACCACCGA
>NZ_JADYVR010000364.1:0-446 GCF_020193935.1 Bradyrhizobium sp. NBAIM08
GGTAATCGCGGCCGCTGCCCGCCTTGACCGCCATCGGATCCACGACGGCGGCGATGTAGCGCCCGTTGTCGCGCAGGTAGGGGGCCAGGATTTCGCTGTACCAGCCCGTGCCGGGCGTGATTTCGATCAGGGTGTCGTCGGGCTGCACGCCGAAGAACATCAGGGTTTCGCGCGGATGGCGATAACGGTCGCGCACCGTGTTCTTGGAGTCGCGCCAGTTCCCGTAGATGGCGGCATCGAGCGCCGCCGCCTGGGTGGCAGAAGCCTTGGCGGCATCGTTGCGAACGGTGGTGGGCGCGCAGGCGGATGCGGCGAGGACAAGCGCGGCGGCGAGCGTGG
Organism: Bradyrhizobium sp. NBAIM08; assembly: GCF_020193935.1. Lineage (NCBI taxonomy): Bacteria > Pseudomonadati > Pseudomonadota > Alphaproteobacteria > Hyphomicrobiales > Nitrobacteraceae > Bradyrhizobium > Bradyrhizobium sp. NBAIM08. Next base: position 340 of record NZ_JADYVR010000364.1, read on the forward strand.
CGATGCGGAGCATGGGAATCACCGAAGGAGCCAAGGGGATTCGATTCTGGGCGCGCCCCGCGGCGAATGCCAGCACACGCGTTTTTGCATTTTGTGGGAGCGGCTTC
>NZ_JADYVR010000365.1:0-446 GCF_020193935.1 Bradyrhizobium sp. NBAIM08
CTACAGCACCGTCACGCTGGGCGTGCCCGGCACGGCGATGGCCGGCTACCCACAGCTCACCGAGGACGAGCGCTGGGCGCTCGCGTTCTATCTGGGCGGCCTGCGGGTCGATGCGAGCGACGCCGCACGCGGTGCTGCGCTCTGGCGATCGGGAAAGGCCGCGCGCGAAGTCGGAACGCTGCATTCGGTCTCGACGCTGAGTGAAGGCGAAGTCGCCGCGCAGCATGGCGCGGACACCGCAGCGGCTTTTGCATGGCTCATGCAGAACCCCTCGGCGACGGCCGCCGCGAAGGAAGCCCCGATTGCGTACTCTCGCAGGCTGCTCGCCGAGAGCATGGCCGCTTATCGAGACGGCAAGCGCGACGAGGCGCAGCGCCTCGCGCTCACGTCCTATCTCGAAGGCTTCGAGCTCGCCGAAGCGAGCCTCGATACGATAGACCGCGATC
>NZ_JADYVR010000366.1:0-446 GCF_020193935.1 Bradyrhizobium sp. NBAIM08
AGCATTTGCTCACGCAGGTTGATCTTTTTCTGGCGTACTTTTTCGGAAAGTATACCAACGCCCACGTTTGTCATTCCGTTCGGCAGCGGGAATATCCAAAAATAACCGGGCAGTACTTCCGGTAAAAAGTGCAGCTCAATAAAATTTTGCGGATGCAGATCCGTAACTCCGGAATAATAAGCCCTCAGTCCGACAGAATACGATTTTAGCGGATGAGCATCTTCAAAAAAGCTTTTGCGCACGAGGCTTTTATCACCATCTGCACCTACTATCAGCGGCGCGGTGATCTCGTAATTGATATCCTTATGCGTGAACAGAGCCTTAATGCTGCCATTGGCCTGCCGTTCTATTTTTTCGATAGATGCCTTCTGATAAATGGTTGCATAGGGAGATTGCAGTTTTTCAAAAAGAAAATTATCAAATACGAGCCTGGGCGTCGTAAAGCC
>NZ_JADYVR010000367.1:0-446 GCF_020193935.1 Bradyrhizobium sp. NBAIM08
CGGTAATCGTGCGCATCTTCCTTGGAGCGGAGCGAACGGGTCTCGCCCTTGTCCGGATCGTAGAGCCGGGTTTCCTGGACGATCGTGCCGCCCTCCTCGATCACTTCGATCTGGCGGCGCGCTTCATGCTCGATCACCGCCTGGACGAACCGGACCGAGTTGACGTTCTTGGTCTCGGTGCGGGTGCCGAACGGCTCGCCCGGCTTGCGCACCGACACGTTGACGTCGGCTCGCATCGAGCCTTCCTCCATGTTGCCGTCGCACGAGCCCACGTAGCGCAGGATCGCGCGCAGCTTGCGAAGGTACGCGCCGGCTTCGGCGGGAGAACGCAGATCGGGCTTGGAGACGATCTCCATCAATGCAACGCCGCAGCGATTGAGGTCGACGTAGCTCATGGTCGGGTGCTGATCGTGCATCAGCTTGCCCGCGTCCTGCTCGACGTGGAT
>NZ_JADYVR010000368.1:0-446 GCF_020193935.1 Bradyrhizobium sp. NBAIM08
GGTCGTCGGCGCCGAGACCCAGCGCGAGCCCGACGGGCTGGCGATGTCCAGCCGCAACCGCTACCTCGACGCCGACCAGCGCCGCGAGGCAGTCGTGCTGAGCCGCGCCCTCCGTCGCGCCCAGGCCGAGGCGGCGTACGGCGTGGAGTCCGCGCTGGCGGCCGCCCGGGCCGAGCTGCAGACGGTGCCGGGCGTCGACCTCGACTACCTGGTCGTCACCGCGCCCGACCTGGGCGAGGCGCCGGCCGAGGGCGAGGCCCGCATCCTCGTCGCCGCCAAGGTCGGCAACACTCGCCTGATCGACAACCTGCCCCTCACGGTGGGTCGCCCCGGTGCCCACTAGATTGCTGCGATGACCTCGCCCGTACGCCGGCTGCCCGGTCGACTCACCGCCTCCGAGCCCGGCTGGACGACGACCGCCGACGTGGTCGTGATCGGTTCCGGCA
>NZ_JADYVR010000037.1:0-2243 GCF_020193935.1 Bradyrhizobium sp. NBAIM08
CGTGACGACAGTCTCAATACCATACAGTCCAAAAAAGAGATGGAAGACGGTGCAGGCAGAAACGGCAATTTCCCTGACGCTATCGCTATCGCTGAACAGCCCGACCAAAGGACGGACAAAAACCATAACGGTCGCGGAATACGCAAAGGAAAGCGCAACCGTGATAGAGAGCATGACCTTTGCAGCCCTCAGTACGCGAGCAAAATCGCGTGCGCCCCAGCCAAAACCCAGGATAGCTTGAGACCCCATACAGAAACCGCTGATAAGCAGTGCGCCAATCGTTAAGAGTCGCACGGCTATTCCCACGGCCGCGATGGACTCTTCGCCGAAGGGCGCAGCTGCTCCGTACAAGAGCACGACAGTAATAGCAGATAAGATGCTGGGCATGGTCGCTGGCGCCCCCACGAACGCTATCTGTCTGATGCGATCTGCTCGCAACGAGATGTGAGACATCCTGACGACGACCATTCCGCGTCGCTTGGTAAAATACGCGATATAGAGGCTAATAGCCGCAGTCTGAGACACAAGCGTTGCGAGAGCGGCGCCTCGCACACCGAGGTCCAGCACGGATATGAGCACTGGATCAAGGCCAGCGTTCAGTATGAAGGCGGTCATCATCGTCCACATGCTAAATCGCGTATCGCCTTCGGCTCGGACGATGAAGCCGTTGACGATATTCAGAAGCATCAGGGTGCATCCGAACAAAAGCGTCGTCGCGTAGTCGAGCGCCAGGGGCATGATGGTTGGAGTTGCCCCGAGCGCTAGGAAGATCTCTCGCATGTTTAGAAACAGAGCGACTGTGACCGTGATGCCGACTGGCGCGGCGAGCGCGAGAGCGGTACTGGCGCCTCGACTCGCCTCTAGGTACTCACCAGCACCAAGATGACGAGATATGAACGACGCTGCTCCAACTCCTATCCCCTGTCCGGCCGCCGCGAGCAGGACCACGATCGGCAAGGTCATGCTGACGGCTGCGATCGCCGGCGCGCCGAGTGTCCCAACAAAGATTGCGTTGACGACCTGCTGCAACGCGTTGATCGACAAGCCAACAACAGACGGAATGGCGAGCCGTAGGATAAGTCTGAACAGACCGGGGTCTGATAGATCGATGCGAGCGTTCTTGTTCGGCATCACATCGTGATCGACCTCGGCGGCGAATTCCGCATCGGGCTCACTCATGGATGAAGGTGTCCCGAGATCTTCCGAATTTCATTGATCGTCTGCAACAGCTCCTGTTGCAAGACCGTGCAAAGATGGCGGGTCACCTCATAATCGACCATGCTCGGATCATACGTGGTGTCAATCTGTAGATCGCCCGATTGATATCCGACATCGAACCAGAAGACGTGGATCGCCGCCGCTTGATGCATGTGTTCGCCGATCCAAAGTGGAGAAGGTTCTGTGTCTAGAAAACGGCGTGGGAAATGGCGCTGCAAGCGGGCGCGATAATTCACCCCAATTCTGGGCAGTGGCAGGCGATCGAGCCGACGCCGCACGGCTGGATCTCGGTTTAGGAATTTCAGGGCCCGAAAGCCTATTCCCCCGCGCGGCAGCGCATTGCGCTGCCGGTATATCAAACGAGCACGGTCGGAACGCGACTCCCTTCCTGTGACATTCAGTGAAAGCGGAACGAGCTCGCTGAGAAGACCAATGATCTGAGATGAATCGAAATCGTCAAACAGCCGGCCTCGTGTCGAGGTCAGGCTATCAATCCAGAGCGAATAGTTGCCGAACAGGGCTCCACACGCACCCGACAGGGCAGCAAGAAACACATCAAAGTCCTGACAATTCGCTGATCTGGCTCCAATACTGAGGAGACTCGCTGTCGCTTCCCGGTCGATCTCAAGATGATACTTGGCCCGATCTACCCGAAGCGAACGGCCGTTCGCATCCTCGCGACGACCTTTAAGACTTGCATCGTGAAGCTCTCTCGCGCTTTTTCGGCAACACTCGTGCGGCCCGATGACGCGTCGCTGACACGGAAGTTGAATTGATCGTAGTCAATGCCTTCCCAGTGCTTGAGTTCGTCTGGTGCTTCGCTGTTCGCGTAGTGCTCGAGCCGCTTCAACCAGGGAGAGAGCCTTTGTACGGCCTCGGCACCATTCACATCATGGCCTGCAGCAAGAGCGTTGTATGCGTCCTCCAATGCTTCCAGGAATAGCCGATAGCCCATCCCATCCACTACGAAATGATGCACCAGTACCAGCAGATAATAATCGCCGCTTTCCGAAGCACGGAAGGCC
>NZ_JADYVR010000369.1:0-446 GCF_020193935.1 Bradyrhizobium sp. NBAIM08
AGGTAGGGGGCGCGCGAGAGCAGCCCGGTGAACCGGGGCTCGTCGAGCGAGGCGGGGTCGAAGGTGAGACCGGCGAGCAGCCCGCACGCCACCAGCGGCACGAGCGTCACCCCGACGGCCTGTGCGGCCCGGCGGCGCGAGCGGTAGACCAGGCCCGCGGCCAGCGCCGACCCGACCAGGGTGCAGCCGACCGACCAGGCCAGCGTCTGCGCGACGCCCGCGCGCACCTCGCCGGGCGCGGTCGCCGCCAGGTCGGACAGCGCCGACGTGGAGCCGAGCAGGCCCTCGGCCGCCGCGACGTCGACCGACTCGACCGACGCGCGCACGCCGAGCGGGCCGCGGTGGCTGTCGAACCCGATCTTGCCCACGGGTGGCAGGTCGATCTGGGCCGGGTGCTCGGCCAGGACGCTGGCCTGCAGCCGGATGCCGAGGGGCCCGACCTGCAC
>NZ_JADYVR010000370.1:0-446 GCF_020193935.1 Bradyrhizobium sp. NBAIM08
CCCTGGACCTGTCCGAGCTGAAGACGCTGGTGCTGGACGAAGCCGATGAAATGCTGCGCATGGGCTTCATCGACGACGTCGAAGCGGTGCTGAAGAAGCTGCCGGAGCAGCGCCAGGTGGCCCTGTTCTCGGCCACCATGCCGCCGCAGATCCGCCGCATCGCGCAGACCTACCTGCAGGACCCGGTGGAAGTGACCATCGCGGCCAAGACCACTACGTCGGCCAACATCCGCCAGCGTTACTGGTGGGTGAGCGGCATGCACAAGCTGGACGCGCTGACCCGCATCCTGGAAGTCGAGCCGTTCGACGCGATGATCATCTTCGCGCGGACCAAGGCCGGCACCGAAGAACTGGCCAGCAAGCTGCAGGCGCGTGGCCTGGCCGCTGCCGCCATCAACGGTGACATGCAGCAGGCCCAGCGTGAGCGGACCATCGCCATGCTGAAG
>NZ_JADYVR010000371.1:0-446 GCF_020193935.1 Bradyrhizobium sp. NBAIM08
ACCCCCGGGGGTGTGTACGGTTGCGACGTTCGGATACCCCACCGGGTATCGGACCCACCTGACGGAAGGACGTCGAGACCGATGAGCAACCGCACCCCTGAGATCGACATCGAGCAGTTGGCCGCCGCACTCGGCGAGGGCGCTGCCCTCGTCGACGTGCGTGAGGCGAGGGAGTACGCCGACGGCCACGTCCCGGGCGCCAGCTCGATCCCGATGTCCGGATTGACCGCTTCCCTGGGCCAGCTGGACAAGACGCGCCCGGTGTACGTCGTGTGCGCTTCTGGAAACCGCAGCGCCGCAATGACGGACCTACTCGTAGCTAGCGGCTACGACGCCCACTCGGTGACCGGCGGCACGAGTGCATGGGCCGGTTCCGGACGACCGCTCGAGACCGGTGTCTCGCCACACCGCTGACGCGACCGCCACCGATCCCCGCAGACCTGGTC
>NZ_JADYVR010000372.1:0-446 GCF_020193935.1 Bradyrhizobium sp. NBAIM08
AGTTACCAGGACACGATGGGCTTTACTGTCGTGGGGCCGGATGAGTTCCTCGGATCTGGTCACCCGGACGTCGCCGGGACCCGAGAAGGTCTCCCGGGATTGCTCGGACTCACCCGGTCCAGCGACGCGGGGAAGACCTGGGACACGGTCTCGTTGACCGGGGAAGTCGATTTCCACGGCCTGGTGAATCGCGACGGCACCATCTACGGCTGGGACTCGTCGAGCGGCCGATTCATGGTGTCGACGGATAACACGACGTGGGACACCAGGTCGACGATCGATCTGTTCAGCTTCGTGGTCGATCCGGACGACGGATCCCACGTGATGGCCTCAACTGCGACGGGACTCGTGGAGTCCGCTGACGGAGGCCGCACATGGTCAGCTCCGGGCGCGCCGGTGCTCGCAGTCGAGGCGGGTCGCCGTCCATGGCGTGCCGCGGCGGGCGA
>NZ_JADYVR010000373.1:0-446 GCF_020193935.1 Bradyrhizobium sp. NBAIM08
CGCGTACGTCGTCCAGCGAGGCCGCGCCGAGGTCGACCTCCCCCAGTCGGACCCCCCAGGGGCGGCTGGCGCGCTCCTCGTCGAGCGCCGCGACCCGCTCGCGCTCGGCCTGCCGCTCGGCCCGGGAGCGGCGCGCGGCCCGACCCTTGAGCTCGGCGTCGGTGTCGAGGGCGATGATCACCGCACTGGCCCGCTCGATGCCTGCCGTGCGCAGCACCTCGTCGTCGTTGACGTCCCCGACGAGGTAGAGGATGTCAGGGTCCAGCCCGGCCAGTCGGGCGGGGTCCGCGTCGACGACGACGACCGACTGACCGCCCGCGTGCAGGAACTCCACCGCGGACGCGCCGACGCGTCCGTGCCCGCAGACCACGACGTGTCCGCGCAGGGCGGCGATCTTGGCATCCATGCGACGCCTCTCCAGGTGATGGGTCAGGTGACCCTCGATG
>NZ_JADYVR010000374.1:0-445 GCF_020193935.1 Bradyrhizobium sp. NBAIM08
GCGGACAACAACACGCCTTGCAACGGTTTTCTCCGATATTGAAAACAACGCGATCTGGAATAACCCCGAGGAAACAACGCCTGTCGTTTTGCAAATGCTGGAAAACGGGCGGGACACTGAAATCAAGGACATCACGCAAATTCAAGTTCAAGAGGTCAAAGAACGATTGCTTGCCGGTTTGGATGACATTAAGGCGGAATGGGATCAGCGAGAACGCCGGCTAGATCAGGTAAGGAGAGAACAACGACGGGCAATTCTGCAAGGTGCAGTGCAGCTGAAGTTAGAAAGGGCGAAACAGCGTCTGAGCACACTGCAGGAGCGCAACGCGGCAGAATTTCCAATGCGCATGGCTCAGGCGCAACTGGAGAAAGCTGAGCGGGAAATCGCGAAAACATTAGAGCCCGAAACAACCGTGAGCGACGCGGGTATTGGGCCAATACTAGAG
>NZ_JADYVR010000375.1:0-445 GCF_020193935.1 Bradyrhizobium sp. NBAIM08
GCCTGCGACGGCGTAGAAAAGCGGATGCCTGCCCTTGCGGTCCTGGACATTGGGATTGGCACCCTGGCGTATCAAGTGCTCTACGCATTTCACGCGGCCCTTCAAAGCCGCGGCATGCAGTGGCGTATGGCCGCGCTTATCCTGGGCATTGAGATCGACCTGTGCCAGGGTCAGGGCATGCGCCACTTCCAGCCGCCCGGTCTGAACAGCCGCATGTAACGGCGTGTGGTCCAGCAAGTCACGGTGCTTGGGATCAGCGCCGGCCTGCATCAGAGTGCGGGCCATGCGACGGTCTGCCGCGAAATAGAGAGCCGTGCGGCCGTGCTTGTCTGTGCGGTCAGGTTCAGTGCCCTTCTCCAGCAACCACAAGACAAGATCCAGTCGATTGAACTGGATGGCCAGGTGAAGAAGTGGCGTATTCGCTATCAGGGCTTCTGCCCCGCCT
>NZ_JADYVR010000376.1:0-445 GCF_020193935.1 Bradyrhizobium sp. NBAIM08
GGTTGTGCCGTTGCCGAGGTTGAAGGTGAAGCCGTCCGATAGGTTGGTGGCTACGAGGGATTGGCCCAACAGGAAGTCAGTGAGGGCGACGGTGTAGGTGCCCGCCCCGAGGCCCATGGCCGTGAGCAAGGAGTCACCGACGATCCCTGTGCCTACATCGGGCAAGCCCGCCGGGACGCTGCCTGCAATGGCCGTGCCCGATGAGTTGAAGAGCAGGAGATTGGTTTGAAAGCCGCCGGTGGCGTAAGAAGTGGTGAAGACGGTTACGTTGCCGGGAGCGGACAACGTGAAAGTTTCCAGGAAGACCGAGCCCTGGTCGGGGAGTGTTCCTGTGAAGGTCGCGGGAAGCGACCCGGCGTATGTGTCTGTGATGGTCGCCGCGTAGGTGGGAACCAAAGTTGCCGCGACGAGCGTCGTGATCTGGACGAAACGTAGATGCGAATGC
>NZ_JADYVR010000377.1:0-445 GCF_020193935.1 Bradyrhizobium sp. NBAIM08
GGGCCGGGCTCGATGGCCCGGGGCCACCCGGTGTCGTGCAACACCACGGGTTTGCCGAGAGCGAGGTAGACGACACTGCGATCGCTCATCCATCCCGCCCGGGAAACGACATAGCCCTCCTTCGCGATGCCGATTTCCCCTCGGCTGGCGGAAATAAATCGCAGGTAGGACTCAATGTTTTCGGAAGCGGCGGCGGACGAAATAAACTTCCAGCCCGCTGCTGAGAAGTCCGCATAGTCGTCCCAGTCCGGTGTCATATCCGTGGCGATGGTGCAGCTTTGCTCTACGAAACGGGGAAGGTTCTTCATTTCCACCAAGCTTTCGCGTTTGCCGGCGTAGCGGCGTCCCTGCCATTGCATTTCGGGATAGCCGTACCAATGCGCGATGGTGGTCCAGGGCGCGGTAGTCGGAACTGCGGGAACCGGTCCGAGCCTCTGTCGCCAAT
>NZ_JADYVR010000378.1:0-445 GCF_020193935.1 Bradyrhizobium sp. NBAIM08
ACCGTCGTCTGGGTCGGCCGCGATGACGATCGCCCGCTCGGATTCACCGGCGCTCAGGCCGCGCTGCCGATCTGGACCGAGTTCATGATGCGCGCGTTGCCATCCGACCCGCAGAGAACAAGGCGCGAAATAGCCGACCCGCGCCCACTGCCCGGTACGCCGGCGGCGCCGGGACCGGATGGTGGTGTGCGTGCCGCAACAACCCGACGGCCGTCGCAAACGCCGGCGCGATGATGGGCCCGGTCAAGCCGTCAATGCCGCCGGGCGATCCGCGGCGCACCGGCATCTGAAACACGCGCTCGGCCATGGCGGTCATGCCCTCGGGAATCGAACCGCCGCCAGTGACGACGATGCCGCCCGGCAACATGTCGGCGACGCCGTGCCGGCACATCTCGTCGTGCAGGGCTGAAACAACTGCGCTGCCTGCCGTTCGATGACCTCGAAC
>NZ_JADYVR010000038.1:0-2186 GCF_020193935.1 Bradyrhizobium sp. NBAIM08
AATGGGCTTTCGACCCGCGCTGGACGTTCAAGGCCGAGTACATCTACATCAATCTCGGAAAGTCGAACGGCAATGCTCTTGCATTCCCCGGAGCGTCCTTCACGGACACCGAGGTTCAGCTTCATACGGCCAAGGGCGGCATCAATTATCGGTTTTGACTGAATGGATTTTGTGGTGCTTAGTGGTGGTAACGCAGGCGCGGCCAGTAGCGAACCACGGGCAGGGCAGAGCAAGTCTGCTCTGCCCCGAACTCGGACGTCAACTTGTTCGGCTATCGCGAGGGCGTCATCGACCCCGATGTCGAAATAATCGAACGGTACTCTCGGTCTTCCGAGACTAGCCGCTGAGCAAAAGAGGAGTCCGAGTCAATCGGTGGTGCCGGATGAACGAGTTATCAAGCACTTTCGACGGCCTCTTCAAAAGTGAATTCTCGATCAATCAAATGGTTGGCCGGAGCGTCACGTATGTGCGCCGGGGCAAGTTGCTGGGCGGCAATTCAGGGTTTGCTCATATCGGGAATTACCATGTCGAGGGGGACTCAATCCGTGTCGATGTGACCAGCCGACGACACAATTTTGGCGCTGATCATCAGTCTTTGCTGGGTTCCGACGTCTCGTCAATTTCCGTCGTTGGAAGAGCCGTTGGCAAGGCGTTTCACTTCGAGGGCAGTTCCCCGCAGGTGCCGGGTGCCGTCTTTCGATCCATCATGACCCCGCTGGATGAAAGCGACCTTCCGGCGCCCGGGATGATTGGTGAAGGTGGCATTTCCAACGGATTGTACTCCATCCATCTCAAAATCTTGGACGGCGTCCCCGGCGGCCTGACTGGGGTGATGCTATTGAACAACGGCCGTATCCTGGGTGGCGATGCCTTCTTCTACTATCTGGGGTCATATTCCTCCTCCAGCGGTCGATGGAGAGGGCAGATGGTCAATCAAGAGCATACGCCGGCGCGAGGGGAAGACCCGGTATTCGGCGGACACGAGATTGGAATTGGTTTTTCCGGGACGTGCGATGCCAAGGGCGGTTTCCTCGAGGGCACGGCGCTTGCGGGCAAGCGCAGCATCAGGTTCGAAGCTGATCTGAAATTGATCTGCGCTGCTTAAGGGGCGCGAAAGCCGAGGGCGCAGCTGCCGCGCGACGCCGCGCCGCACACCCATCATTTTTCCAAGCTAAAGTAGTAGAAATAGAGATAAGCTACTTGAGATTGTCAACCAAACCGCGGCGTAGCTCGCGAACCGGCCTGTCCTAGTCGCTTTGAGCACTTAAAAGTGTGGAGGAGGAGATGAAACGGCTGCTATTCGTTGGGCTTGTCGCGCTTCAATCGATCGGTATCGGATTGGCTCATGCCCAATCCGACGACTTAGCCAGACGCATCGAGCTGGGCATGAGGCTTATTAAAGTAGGATGCCCTACCGGCTCGGCAACGCAGAAAACAGAAGTGAAGGGAAATGCGACCGGTCGCATTACACTGTTGAGACCTGCTGACGCATCCGCCGACGCCGGCGCCAGTGTCAACTTCACGAAGGAGGAAGCCCACGGGCTGGTGGCTGCACTGCAAGAAGAAGTAACTGACAGCGGAGTCAAACTCTCTGAGCGACAGCTCGATTGCCTAAAGCCCTATATCGACCGATTCTTCGAAGAGCTTTTCCCGAACAAGAAATCAGGTACACGCGATGAAAAGCGTTTAGCTCTTGCAGACCTTCATACTGCATTCAGAAAGATTGCAAGGCACGCGTATGGAGAGCAGATTGGTCCCCCTTTGACGTACGGGGTTAGCATCAATGACGACAAAATTGAGATATTTAACAGATCTTCGGCTTATTGGGCTCGCCTCGGCGATCTCAAACCAGAACCGGAATTTGTAACGCACGCTCCGGGGCTTCCACATCTCAGATTATATTGCCTGCTAAGCGACTGCGTGTCTCAGGTCTACAAAGATGGAAATTCCGAAAAAAGAGGCTACGCCCCAGTCTATGTAAAAATCGGAGCAGACCCGAAGCCGCTTGAGAATGCATTTGCTCGCGTGATCCGCCTATATTGAATCTAGCAGTTGTTGTTGAAGTGGCCCCCGGATTTGGGACCGGAAGCCTAGTTGGAATGTAGCCGTTCCGTTTGGTAAACGGAGCGGACGATGACGAAGAAGACGAGACGGAAGATCGACGCGGCGCTGAAGGCGAAGATCGC
>NZ_JADYVR010000379.1:0-445 GCF_020193935.1 Bradyrhizobium sp. NBAIM08
GTACTGCACGCTGACATCGTCGCCGACGCGCAGCGTCACCGCGACGCACGCCCACGTGCCGTCGACGTGCAGGCCGTGCGTCCGCACGCGCGGCTCGTCGATCGCGGCGATCAGTGGCGCGAGCCGATCCGCCTGCCCGTACGCGCGGTCGTTCAGCTCTCCGACGACCGCGAGCGGAGGCGTCTCGACCTCCGTCGCCTCAGCCGCGGGCAGGTCGGCGAGGACGAGGCCCATGCAGGGCATCGCGGCGTCGGGCAGCTCGACGCGGCCGTCCGGCACGACCTCGCTCCAGACGCAGTGCGGCGCGTCGACCAGGTCGGCGCCGGCGCCGGCCACCGCGGCGTCGATCCAGTGGTTGTCGACGGCCCACGGCACGTGCGCCCCCACGAGCCCGTCGCGGCGAACCTCGGTCGCGCCGCCCACGCCCGTACGGCCGAGGCAGGCA
>NZ_JADYVR010000380.1:0-445 GCF_020193935.1 Bradyrhizobium sp. NBAIM08
CGGCCCCGCCCGCCTCGGCGCCTGCGGCGACGGCACCCACCGCGCCTGCTCCGATGCCGGCCATGACGGCCCCGGCCGCCTCGCCGATGGCCTCGGGCCTCGACACGGTCCGCGCCGGCCGCTTCGACAACGGCCGCATGTTCACCCTCGACGACGCGCCCCGCGAGTACTTCGTCGAGCAGTACGGCTTCCGCCCCAACGAGGCGTGGTTCGAGCGCGCGCGCCTCGGCGCGCTCCGCTTCTCGACCTACTGCTCGGCCAGCTTCGTCTCGCCGGACGGCCTCATCCTCACCAACCACCACTGCGCCCGCGAGTCCGTGACGCAGGTCGGCGGTGAGCTCGGCCAGGACTTCAACCGCGACGGCTTCTACGCCCAGAGCCGCGCCGAGGAGGCGCCCGTCGAGGGCCTCTTCGTCGAGCAGCTCATCTCGATCGAGGACGTCAC
>NZ_JADYVR010000381.1:0-445 GCF_020193935.1 Bradyrhizobium sp. NBAIM08
GGTGCAAACACCGCGCTTCTGCGGGTTCTGCTCCATCGCAGGGACCTTCGACTTGGTCTTCTGCGGAACGCGGCCCTTGCGGACCAGCTGGTTGATCGTCGGCATGAAAGCCCTTCACCTTAGTTGTGGCCGCAGGCGACAGGGTGAAGGATCGGCGGAACCCGCGAATGCGTGAGATACGGGGGAGAACCCCGGTCAGGCACATCACGAGCCGAAAACGCTCCACCCGATCGCTGGACCGGGTTACTTTGCCGCCGCACCTGAAAAGCGCACCGCCAATGTTCAGCTCAATCCGGGATTCGCACCCCGGAAGAGCGGCCCGTTAGGCGCGTTCGGTGGTTTGGTCAAGGCGGAGCGGGGGGCGCAAGTGGCTCACTAGCCCAGCGGCAGTTCGATTTCCTTCATGATCCGGTCGGTCTCGCTCAAGATTTTGACGATCTTCTGA
>NZ_JADYVR010000382.1:0-445 GCF_020193935.1 Bradyrhizobium sp. NBAIM08
GTGCGAACCGCGACGCCGAGCGCACGCGAGTCGACGCGCCGCTCCTCCGCTTCCGCGACGAGCAGCGCGACCTCGAGCGCGCGCCGCCGCGGCAGGCTCAGTGCGGGCAGGACCTCGTCGAGGACGTCGTCGAGCAGGTCGCCGAGGCCGACGTGTGCGAGGGCACGCTCTGATTCGACCGTCCTGGTCGAGAGGACGCGAAGCCCGCGCCCGCGTGCCTCTTCGACCGCCGCCCGCCAAAGCGTGGACTTGCCGATCCCAGCTTCGCCCTCGAGCGCAAGCGCCGCCGATCCTGACGCGGCCTCACCGTCGAAGAAGGCGCAGAGCGCCCCGACCTCGTCTTCTCTGCCCACGATCGCGGCTGTCATGGCTACCGCCCATCGTGTCACGGCCGATCACCAATGTCAGCCTTCGCCGAGGCTGACGCCTCTAGTTCTGGGCGAGC
>NZ_JADYVR010000383.1:0-445 GCF_020193935.1 Bradyrhizobium sp. NBAIM08
TGATTGCGCTGCCCGGTCCGAGGAGCATCAGGATCATCGTTCCGAAAAACTCGGCTACCGCGATCCGGGTCATTTCCGGCCCGACGGAACCCGTCGTCTGCGGCATCGTCGCCTCCTTGTTCGCCGTCACTGCTCGGACGGTTGCGGAAAGCATCGCGCCGCGATTTACCGGAGCGGCGGATACTCGCGGAGCTCTGCCAGCGACTCCCGGCGGCCGATGAGGAATTCGCGTTCGGTGGCGTTGCCGGCGAGCTCGAGCGCCCGATCGTACGCCGTCGCTGCGTCGTCGACGCGGCCCAGCCGGCGCAGCATGTCGCCTCGGGCCGAGTGGAACAGATGGAAGTCGGCGAGCGGCTCGGCGAGCCGATCGACCTCGTCCAGACCGATCGCCGGGCCATCGAGCTCGGCCACTGCCACGGCGCGATTGAGCGCCACGATTGGTGCT
>NZ_JADYVR010000384.1:0-445 GCF_020193935.1 Bradyrhizobium sp. NBAIM08
CTCGGAGATGTGTAAAAGAGACAGACCTCTGCGGGGCCGTGGCCCGTCATCACGAGGAACGTGATGGCCCCGATCGCCCGGCCCATGCCCACGTCGCCGGCGTGATCGCCCACGACGAACGCGTCCGCGGGATCGAACCCGAACCGTTCGGCTGCCTCGATGGCCATCCCCGGTCGCGGCTTGCGGCACGCGCAGTCATCTTCCGGGGCATGCGGGCACATGAAGATCGCATCGACCGCCGCGCCCTCGGCGGCCAGCATCGAACGGAGTCGCTCGTGGATCGCATCGAGCTGGCCGGTCGACAGCAAGCCGCGACCTACGTTCGCCTGGTTCGTGACCACGACGATCCCGAGGCCCAGGTCCTCTCGCAGTCTTCCGATCGCTGCGGCGGAGCCGGGGATCAACACCAGTTCGTCGGGATCGGACAGGTGGTCAACCTCGGTGT
>NZ_JADYVR010000385.1:0-445 GCF_020193935.1 Bradyrhizobium sp. NBAIM08
AGGCGCTCCCCGCCGGCGACCTCGGCATGGAGGATGGCCAGGCCTTTGAGGGTCAGGTCCGGATCGATGACGTCGACGTCGGGGATGGACTGCGCCCACGGGGCCGCCGACAGCCCACCGGTGAGGATGGCCTGGACGGCGCGAGGCTCGATGCCGGCGGCCTCGGCCAGCTCGCGTCGGGCGCGGGCCAGGAGGGTCGAGGCCATGCCCTGGTGGCCGGCCACCGCTCCGGCCTGGATGGCACTGACCGTGTCGCGGCCGATGATCCGGTCGGGCATGCGCAGGGCGACCCGGGGCAGCTTGGCGGTCTTGGCCGCGAGCGCCTCCAGCCCGAGCTCGAGCCCGGGTGCGATGGCCCCGCCGACATAGGCCCCGTCGGCGTCCACGGCGTCGAGCGTCGTCGCCGTGCCGAAGTCGACGACGATCGTGGGCCCGCCGTAGAGGT
>NZ_JADYVR010000386.1:0-445 GCF_020193935.1 Bradyrhizobium sp. NBAIM08
GATCCGCTTGCTCCACACCGTGGGGCCGAAGCCGATGAACCACTGCGGCACCTTGCAGCCGAACTTCTTCGCCGGCACGAGGTGCCCGAACTCGTGGAGCCCGATCGAGACGAGGATCGCCAGGACGAAGGCGACGACACCCAGGGTGTAGAGCAGCGCGGACATGTGCGTGGGGGTCCTTCTCGGGGTGGGGACGTCGGTGACGTCAGGGAGGCGTCAGATCAGGCCCGCGGCCTCGGCTCGCGCCCAGGAGTCCGCGGCGAGGACGTCGTCGACGGTGAGGTGGTCCTTCGATGGTACGTCGTGACGGTCCAGGACGTGTGCCACCGTGGAGACGATGTCGGGGAAGCTGAGCCGGCCGTCGTGGAAGGCGTCGACGGCGACCTCGTTGGCGGCGTTGTAGACGGCGGGCGCCGTGCCGCCGCGCTCCCCCGCGGTCCGGGCG
>NZ_JADYVR010000387.1:0-444 GCF_020193935.1 Bradyrhizobium sp. NBAIM08
GGGTCGTGAACTCCGGCGAGGTGAAGCGAACAAGATAGAGTTCACCCGGATGCGGATTGGCAACCACCTCCAGCACCGCGGCATCCGGCGATGGCGGGATGACCGAGGGCTTGCCGAGCTGGCTCAGCGGCGGCAGTTCGTCGCTCACTCGCTTATCGCATCGTCGGCTGCGTTCGTCTCACGGCCGGTTCCGGAACAGAGATCAGCCAGCAACGCTACGTGCAGACACCGCCTCCCGCTCCGCATTCCTCGACGATGTCGCCTTCTGCGTTCCACGCTTCGATATCCCCTTGCTGGTGGTCGCGGCGGAATGCGGCGGCGAACTCGGCGAACGTACCCGCGGCCACAGCATCGCGCATCGTCGCCATCAGCCGCTGATAATAGGCAACATTGTGCCAGGTCAGCAGCATTGCGCCCAATATTTCACCGCAGCGGACGAGATGG
>NZ_JADYVR010000388.1:0-444 GCF_020193935.1 Bradyrhizobium sp. NBAIM08
TGTTCGGAGTAGTCGCCCGATGGCTTGCGCGAGACCGTCGAAGCAACCAGCGTTACGCGTGAGTCATCGGCCAGAATGGTCTGGGCCGCTCCTCCGTTCACGGTCAGCAGCGAGCCGTTCTTCAACGTCCACGCTTCGACCGGATCCCCAGCACCGACCTCCGCAGTCTGGCCATCGAGATCGCCGGCCAAAACGACCCCGGCGGGAAGGGACGCCAGCGCCAGCAACAGGCTGCGGAACAGCGGGCGCGGCGTCAGAGGATGGGATGCGGTGGCGGTGCGCTTCATGGGGGAATCCTTGTGTCGGAGAAGGGGGAGAGACGCGACACGACGCAACCGCATTCAGACGAAGTGCCGTATATCCTTCATCTCTGTGATGGTGGCGTGAAGGGTGGGCAATTGCGAAGTCATGTGTCTCTACTGGCGCCAGTCTCTGTGCGCAGCC
>NZ_JADYVR010000039.1:0-1970 GCF_020193935.1 Bradyrhizobium sp. NBAIM08
AAGGCCGCGCCGAAGAAGTCGATGGCCGACGAGATGGCGGGCGAGGGCGACCGCATCGCCAACCAGTCGATCCGCGTCAACGTGGATACGCTGGAGCACCTGATGACCATGGTCTCCGAGCTGGTCCTGACCCGCAACCAGCTCTTGGAGATCTCCCGCCGCAACGAGGACACCGAGTTCAAGGTGCCGCTGCAGCGCCTCTCCAACGTCACCGCCGAGCTGCAGGAAGGCGTCATGAAGACGCGCATGCAGCCGATCGGCAATGCCTGGCAGAAGCTGCCCCGCATCGTCCGCGACCTCTCATCCGAACTCGGCAAGCAGATCGAACTCGAGATGCACGGCGCCGACACCGAGCTCGACCGCCAGGTGCTCGATCTGATCAAGGACCCGCTCACCCACATGGTGCGCAACTCCGCCGATCATGGCCTCGAGACCCCCGCCGAGCGCCTCGCCAGCGGCAAGGGCGAGCAGGGCACCATCCGCCTCTCCGCCTATCACGAGGGCGGCCACATCATCATCTGCATCGCCGACAACGGCCGCGGCCTCAACACCGAGAAGATCAAGGCCAAGGCGCTCTCGTCCGGTCTCGTCACCGAGGCCGAGCTCGAGAAGATGAGCGAAGCCCAGATCCACAAGTTCATCTTCGCGCCGGGCTTCTCCACTGCCGCTGCCATCACCTCGGTCTCGGGCCGCGGCGTCGGCATGGACGTGGTCCGCACCAATATCGACCAGATCGGCGGCACCATCGACATCAAGAGCGTGGCCGGCGAAGGAAGCTCCGTCACCATCAAGATCCCGCTGACGCTCGCCATCGTCTCGGCGCTGATCGTCGAAGCCGCCGGCGACCGCTTTGCGATCCCGCAGCTCTCGGTGGTGGAATTGGTCCGTGCCCGCGCCAACTCCGAGCACCGCATCGAGCGCATCAAGGACACCGCGGTCCTCAGGCTCCGCAACAAGCTGCTGCCGCTGATTCATCTGAAGAAGCTCCTGAAGATCGACGACGGCGCGGCCTCCGATCCCGAGAACGGCTTCATCGTGGTGACGCAAGTCGGCAGCCAGACCTTTGGCATCGTCGTCGATGGCGTGTTCCACACCGAAGAAATCGTGGTCAAGCCGATGTCGACAAAACTGCGTCACATCGACATGTTCTCCGGCAACACCATTCTGGGTGATGGCGCGGTCATCATGATCATCGATCCCAACGGCATCGCCAAGGCGCTCGGCGCCGCCGGCTCCTCGGCCCATGACATGGGTGACGAAGCGGCCGGCCATCACATCGGAAGTGGCGAGCAGACCACCTCGCTGCTGGTGTTCCGCGCCGGCTCGTCGCAGCCCAAGGCGGTTCCGCTCGGCCTCGTCACGCGCCTGGAAGAGCTGCCGGCCGACAAGATCGAGTTCTCGAACGGCCGCTACATGGTGCAGTACCGCGAGCAGCTGATGCCGCTGGTGGCCATGGAAGGCGTCACCATTGCGAGCCAGGGCGCCCAGCCGATCCTGGTGTTCGCCGACGACGGCCGCTCCATGGGCCTCGTCGTCGACGAGATCATCGACATCGTCGAGGAACGCCTCAACATCGAGGTCGGCGGCTCCTCCTCCGGCGTTCTCGGCTCGGCCGTGATCAAGGGCCAGGCCACCGAGGTGATCGACGTCGGCCACTTCCTGCCGATGGCGTTCGCCGACTGGTTCACCCGCAAGGAGATGAAGCCGTCGCTGCATTCGCAGTCGGTGCTGCTGGTCGACGACTCGGCCTTCTTCCGCAACATGCTGGCGCCGGTGCTGAAGGCCGCCGGCTACCGCGTCCGCACCGCGCCGACCGCGCAGGAGGGCCTCGCGGCACTGCGCGCCCAAAGCTTCGACGTGATCCTGACCGACATCGAGATGCCCGATATGAACGGGTTCGAGTTCGCGGAAGTCGTCCGCTCCGACAACAACCTCGCTGCGACGCCGATCATCGGCCTGTCGGCGCTGGT
>NZ_JADYVR010000389.1:0-444 GCF_020193935.1 Bradyrhizobium sp. NBAIM08
TAATAATTGTCCGTGCAATGCTTTAAAAAGTAAAAGTATTAGAAATGTCTACTTTTCTGTAAAAAAGGTTTTGGTCGCGTTGCAAAAAAAAAATTAAAAAATATTTTTCATAATGGTCGTCCAGAATAATTGTCGCGGGAAATGGTTGTCAATAAGCAATGTGGGATTTCAGCGTAGTGATTGTCAACACAAAGGTCAGCCACGAAAAAAACAAAATATTTTTTAAATTTTATTTCGGTTAAACTTTCAAGCAAGCAATTATGAATAGTATTTCAGCATATATTTCGCGAATAACACTTCACAAAAGTCGTGCGTTGCCAAAACCTTTTTTTGCTCAAATAAGAAACATTAACCAAATGATATTTGAAATGCTTCTCGCGAAATTTTGATAGAAAAAAGTCATTGCAACTTTTAAATAAATTATCATTTGAAATTCTAGAATAC
>NZ_JADYVR010000390.1:0-444 GCF_020193935.1 Bradyrhizobium sp. NBAIM08
GGCTGGCACCTCCCCAATCTGGTCGCAGATCGCCACGCGGAATCCCTGCTCGATCAGTTTGGCGACGTAGCCCTCGGCTGCGTGATACGGCACACCCGCCATCGGGATGCGATCACCCTTACCAGCGTCACGGGCCGTCAGCACGATGTCGAGCGCTTTCGACGCTGCCTTTGCGTCGTCGTCGAACATCTCGTAGAAGTCGCCCATCCGAAAGAACAGGATGGCGTCTGGATGGCGTGCTTTCACCTCAAGGTACTGCCGGCGGCCCGGGGTCATCGGCAGGTACTCTGGGCCAAGCAGCGCCAACTGGTCCAACGGCGGCACCTCGTGCAACGTGGTCGATTTTGGAGTATACGGCCGGATTCGCAGCATGCGGCGTCACAGGGTCGCCACCGCCCGCCATGCTGTTGCCCTTGCCGCCGAGAATCGCGGATGCCTATACTT
>NZ_JADYVR010000391.1:0-444 GCF_020193935.1 Bradyrhizobium sp. NBAIM08
CCATCGTCCTCGCCGTCCGCATCGCCGTCGAGCAGTCCGTCAGCCTCACCGTCCGTCGCACCGTGCACCAAGCCGATTGCCAATTTCATCATCACAGACATCAAAGGTAGGACGTACTCCTACAAGGACACTTCGACCGTCGCGGATCCCCTCAACTGTCCGATCACGGCATGGTTCTGGGCTTTTGATGACGGAACGATCGACAACAGCAATGCGATCAGCCCGGTCCACAAGTACACGGGAAGCGGAGCTGACAAGGCGACTCTGACGGTCACGAATTCGGCCGGCTCTTCTTCGGTGGGGCCGAAGTGAGCGCATCTGCTAGGCGGCGATCTCATGGGCAGTCTCTTGTCGAGTTCGCCCTGGTATTGCCCATCTTCCTGCTCCTGCTGCTCGGGCTCTTCGACGCGGGCCGCATGGTCTACATGAACAGCACCCTCTCGC
>NZ_JADYVR010000392.1:0-444 GCF_020193935.1 Bradyrhizobium sp. NBAIM08
ACGATGAGGTGTCGGTTGAACAGGTCGAGGGTGGACTCCTGCAGCTCGTGGAACCGTTTCCATGCCACCTTCAACGGCAACGATCGGTCGGCGGCGGCTGTGCCCCGGAGCCGGTCGGCGTACAGCTCCTCCTGCGCCGCCCGCGTCTCGCCTTCAGCGGCTTCCCGCTGGGCAGTGGCGACCTCCATCGTCGCCGCGATCTCCTCCGGCTTCGACTGGATGAGGTAGCGCAGCGCATCGTCGCTGCCCTGGAAGAACTGGCCGGCCATGGCCGCTGCGATGTCGGGGTCGAGGCCGCTCATCGCCGCCACCGTGAAGGCGACGTTGAGCGTCAATCGGCCGGCGACGATCCCGAAGAAGTTGCCGACCGGTGGCTTGAACACTTTCACGCGATGCCCGGTGGCGTACGGCGCCATCAAGGCACGCAGGCCACGAGCGTCGAGC
>NZ_JADYVR010000393.1:0-444 GCF_020193935.1 Bradyrhizobium sp. NBAIM08
CATCAACTCTATAATGCCAGTGATCGTTTAACTTCAACACTTTTTCAATCACATCTCTTACACAGGCATTGCCACCGTTTACCGGAGAAATATATGTAGCAGCTTCCCGTACTTCATTTACCGCATCAGCAGGACAACAAGGCAAACCAACAATCGACATAGCTGGGATATCCGGCAAATCATCTCCCATGTACAATACCTCCTCAGCTTTTAATTTATTCGTAGCAAGGTATTCTTGAATGAATGCTTTTTTGTCCAAAACAGACATGGTAACATTTGCAATCCCTAACTTATGCAACCTGTCAACTACCGGTAATGAGTTCCCCCCGGAAACGATTATTACATTGTAGCCGTTTTTAACAGCCATCTGCAATGCAAAACCATCTTTAATATTCATTCGTCTTGCTTGCAAACCATTTTCCAATACCAATACAGTACCATCGG
>NZ_JADYVR010000394.1:0-444 GCF_020193935.1 Bradyrhizobium sp. NBAIM08
AGCCCGCATGGAGCCGATGCCGATGGATACCGAGCGCCAGGTCGCCGAGCACTATGGCCGAACCGACCTCGAGCAGAAAATCCTCGCGGCGCTGGCCGCCGCCGGCAAGGACATCGACCGGCTGACGCCGGCCGATCTGTCGGCCGGCGACGAGTTCCATCTCGGCTGGCGTGCCGCGACGGTCGCGCTCGCAGGCGATCTCGGGCTGAAGCCCGGGATGCGGGTGCTGGACATCGGCTCCGGCCTCGGCGGTCCGGCGCGCTACTGCGCCGAGGCGCATGGCTGCACGGTCGTCGGCGTCGACATCACCGAGAGCTATGTCGACGTCGCCAATAGCCTGACGGCGCGCTGCGGCCTCACCGACAGGGTTTCGTTCGAACTGGCGAGCGCGCTGTCGCTGCGGTTCGACGCTGCCGCCTTCGACGCCGCGACGATGATCCACGT
>NZ_JADYVR010000395.1:0-444 GCF_020193935.1 Bradyrhizobium sp. NBAIM08
CACGGGCCCATGGCCCCTGGAACATCACGACGACCGGGGTTCCCGTCAGCCGGGCCCCAACCACCGCTCCAAGCCCGTCGTAGGCGAAGTGCACATTCACCACATCGGGACGGCGGCGGACGACGGCCGCTGCGGCTCGCGGGTGGAGCAGGGCGATGCGACGGACAAGCCGGGTCACCTGACCCGCGGCGCCGGGCTTCATCGGGCCCCCGGTCTGGACGAACTGCCCCGCAGTCAGGACCTCGACCTCGTGGCCCCGCTGCACGAGGGCGGCGATCATGCCGCTCATGTAGCGGGCCGAGCCGCCGGTCATCTGGTCGAAGGTCGCGAGACCGACGACGAGGAGCTTCACACGCTCACCGCGTCGTATGCGCGGGCCATCAGCTCGGCGACGCGACTCGGCGTGTACCGCTCCGCAGCGACGGCGGCGGCGGCCGTCCGTTC
>NZ_JADYVR010000396.1:0-444 GCF_020193935.1 Bradyrhizobium sp. NBAIM08
ATGCCCGCGAGGACCTTGTACGGGCTCTCGTCTTCCTGCCAGACGCGGACGTCAGTCGAGAACTTGATCAGCTCGCGCGCGCGTTGCTCTTCGAAGCCCGGCGTGATCCACGCGAGCTCGCCGCGCGCCGGAATGACGACGCCGAACGGCCGCTCGCTGTTTCCCCATCGCACGCCCGTGTAGTAGAACAGGCTCGACCCGCCCTCGAGGAACATCGCGGCGATGCCGTTCTCGGTCATGAGCCGCCGCGCCTTCTCGATACGCGCGAGCCGCTCGGCGTCGGAGATCGGCTCGATGACGGTCGGCATCGGCTCGAGCTTGGCGAGCGGAGCGAGATCGATGTCCAACGAGGTGCCGACTGCTGCGGCGCCGACGAGTGCCGCCGAGCGGCCGACGAACTTGCGTCTGTTCATGTTTACCATTGCGGGAGGGATGGCATAGAAT
>NZ_JADYVR010000397.1:0-444 GCF_020193935.1 Bradyrhizobium sp. NBAIM08
GCCGTCGCCCGCGAGTTGCGGATGGACGTCGGCGATGCGCGCACGCGCTTCGCGATCGACCCGCGGTACGCGCGCAAACGCCTCCGGATCGATGCCGCGCGGAATCACGACCAGGCGATCCGGATCGGTGGCCGGATAGCGCGCCAGCAGGTACTCGCGAACCGTGCGCGAGACACAGATCACGCGTTCGCTGCGCGCCATGATCGCGCTGTAGCGCGAGGGCGAATTCAGCCCGTGCGCGGTGGTCACGACATGTGGCCTCGAGGCCGGCGGACGCATGCCGCGCACCGCCCACCAGCCCAGCCATGCCGGCAGGCGCGAACGCGCATGCACGATGTCGGTGTCGACCTCGCGGAACAGCGCGCGCAACGCGCGCACATGGCGCAGTGCCAGCGGCGACTTGCGACCGATGTCGAGGGCAACGTGTTCCGCGCCGATTTCCAG
>NZ_JADYVR010000398.1:0-444 GCF_020193935.1 Bradyrhizobium sp. NBAIM08
GATCGAATCGAGCGCCGCGGCTCCCGCGGTCGTCGCGATCTCGGTGCAGACGCGATTCGGAGTGATCAGCGTGAACGGCATCGCCGTCTGCATCGTGTCACCGATGAACGTCAGGAAGTCGAGATTCACGAGTGCACCGGTTCCCGTCAGATGCCGTCCCGCCGGCGCCTGCAGGCGCAGCAGCGGGCCGCCTTCGCCCCGCTCGCCCAGTCCTGCCGGCGCAACCGGGGGCTGATCGGCTCCGCGGTCGTCGGGGCCACCGATCGTTCCGCCAACTGACTGCTGCGTCCCGCGTCCCTTGCGCTCACACCACGGAGAGACCATGCTCACCGCCGACAACCTCGCGATCGTCGCCGGCAGCCCGCAGTTCTTGCAGGTCGGCAACCGGACGTTCCGCGTCTCCAAGCTCACCCCCGCTGCGGCCGGCCGCATCCAGGCCCTGAT